>NZ_JBPIZD010000003.1:0-223062 GCF_051172395.1 Brevibacterium sp. H602
TAGTAGGGACGTACATAACGACGTGCAGGTGGGAGTCCTCGGAGGGAATGAGCCGGTGGTGCTCGAACTCGACGATGCCCTGCGCGTGGTGGTCGAAGACGCGCAGCCTGCTCGCGAAGCGCTCCACCGTCTGCTCGGCCCATTGCTCGCGGAAGTCCTCACTCGCCTGACTCAGCCTCTCGATGAGCGCACGGTGCCCCGGTGTACTCAAGCGCACCCCGGACTCGACGCGGAACTCGGCCAGGAAGTGACGGCTCTCTGCCTCCCAGTCGGGAAGCATCCTGCGCAGAGTGGGATCGGTGTAGATGAGCCAGATGAGATTCCGGTCGGGCTTCGGAATCGACGTGATCGCCGGATACAGCCATTCGTAGGCCGCATTCCAGCCGGCGATCGTCCAGTCCGGGGCGACAGCGAATGCTGGGAAATCGAGCGCATCGAGCAGACGCTGCAGCGACTCCGAGACCTCAGCAGGCTCATCGTCCCGAGCAGCCACGACCCGTTCGACGAGTCCGAGGACATAGTCGGTCTCGGCGGCGCTGAGGTCGAGGACCCGGGCCACAGCGGTGAGCACCTGCCTGGAGACATTGGTGTCCCGGCCCTGTTCGAGCCACGTGTACCAGGTGCTGCTCACCCCTGCGAGGGTGGCGACCTCCTCGCGGCTGAGTCCGCTGTCACCGCGCCTGGAATTCGGCGGCAGACCGGCCGCCGAACGCTGCCGTTCCCTGCGCCTGATGGTGAGGAACTCACCGAGCTGCTCACGTTGTGGTGTGCGGGGTCGAATCATGGATTGATAGTACTCACAGTACTGGTACCGATGGTAGCTTCCGCCGAAGCCACTACCGCGCTGGAATAGATTCCATGCCGACCTATCGTTCTCGCACAGTCACCCACGGCCGCAATATGGCCGGAGCCCGCGCCCTCTTCCGCGCAGCCGGAGTCTCCGGTGCCGACCTCGGCCGCAAACCGATCATCGCCGTGGCGAACTCCTTCACCGAATTCGTCCCCGGGCACACTCACCTCGCCCCGGTCGGGCGGATCGTCTCCGAGGCAGTGACCGCCGGCGGCGGCATTCCCCGAGAATTCAACACCATCGCCGTCGACGACGGCATCGCCATGGGGCACGGCGGCATGCTCTACTCACTGCCCTCACGCGACCTCATCGCCGATTCCGTCGAGTACATGGCCAACGCTCATTGCGCTGACGCCCTCGTCTGCATCTCCAACTGCGACAAGATCACGCCCGGCATGCTCATGGCCGCGCTGCGCCTCGATATTCCCACGGTGTTCGTCTCCGGCGGACCGATGGAGGCCGGGCGGACCACCTTGGCCGACGGCACTGTCCGCTCGCTCGACCTCGTCGATGCGATGTCCGAGGCCGTCAACGAGGCGACCTCCGATGCCGATGTGCTCCGCATCGAGGAGGCGGCGTGCCCGACCTGCGGATCGTGTTCGGGCATGTTCACGGCGAACTCGATGAACTGCCTCACCGAGGCGATCGGACTCTCCCTGCCCGGCAACGGTTCGGTGCTCGCTACGCACACCGTGCGAAGGGCCCTCTACGAAAGGGCGGGCAGCCTCGTCGTCGATCTCGCACGTCGCCTCTACGAGGACGATGACGATTCGGTGCGCCCCTGCGCGATCGCCACCTCGGCGGCCTTCGGCAACGCCATGGCTCTCGACCTGGCGATGGGCGGGTCGACGAACACGATCCTCCACCTGCTCGCCGCCGCCCATGAGGCAGGGGTCGACTTCGACCTCGACGATATCGACGACCTGTCACGCCGGGTGCCGTGTCTGGCGAAGGTCGCCCCAAACGTGGCCGGGGACCGCACCTTCTACATGGAGGACGTGCACCGTGCCGGTGGGATCCCCGCTCTTCTGGGGGAGCTGCGCCGTGCGGGTCTGCTCAACGAGGAGGTCCACTCTGTCCATGCTCCGTCCCTGTCCGCGTGGCTCGACGAATGGGACGTCCGCGGTGGCAAGGCCGCATCTGCCGCTGAGGAACTCTGGCATGCCGGCCCCGGAGGGAAGCGCTCCTCGACGGCATTTTCGCAGTCGGCCCGGTGGAACAGTCTCGACCTCGACGCCGTCAGCGGCTGCATCCACGACATCGACCACCCATATTCGGCAGACGGCGGTCTCGGCGTGCTGCGCGGGAACATCGCCGTCGACGGTGCCGTGGTCAAGACCGCCGGCGTCGACGAATCCATCCACGTCTTCTCCGGGCCCGCCGTGGTCTGCGAGTCACAGGAGGAAGCGGTGGAGAAGATCCTCAGCAGACAGATCAAGGAAGGCGACGTCGTCGTCATCCGCTACGAGGGACCGCGGGGCGGACCCGGCATGCAGGAGATGCTCTACCCGACCTCGTACCTCAAGGGCCTGGGCCTGGGGAAGTCGTGCGCGCTCATCACCGATGGACGTTTCTCCGGTGGGACCTCGGGGCTGTCGATCGGTCATATCTCGCCCGAAGCGGCAGCGGGCGGCACGATCGCACTCGTCGAAGACGGCGACATCATCGGCATCGATATCCCCCGCAGGTCGATCAGCCTCGAGGTCGCCGAGGCTGAACTCGACCGCCGTCGGTCCCGCCTCGAGGCGGAGGGGCCCTACCGTCCTCGTCAGCGCAAACGCACAGTCTCGACCGCGCTGCGCGCCTATGCCGCCTTCGCTCAGTCCGCAGACAAGGGAGCGGTGAGGAAGGTTCCCGAGGCGGTCTGACTATTCGTCGGTAACCGCCCGTCCGTGCTCAGCATTCTGCCAGCCGGGGCCAGGATAATTGAGACTGGCCGCCCACTTGATCACTTTCGGAAGGACCATGGACGACTATCGAAGTCCCGGCTGGGACATCACACTTCGCACCTCAGAACAATTCAATAATGCGCAGGCAGACGCTTTGCGGGCACAGAGCGCGCGGGCAGGTGGTCGCCGTTGACCTGGTTGCTCTCGCTTCTCATAGGCCTCCTCGTCGTCCTCCTCATCACAGTGGCCACCGGCTACTTCGTGGCGCAGGAATTCGCGTACATGGCCGTCGACCGCTCCCGTCTGGCCGCGCGTTCGGCCTCCGGTGATCGCGCCGCGGACAGGGCCCTGTCGATCACCCGCCGCACCTCCTTCATGCTCTCCGGAGCGCAGTTGGGCATCACCGTCACCGGACTGCTCGTCGGCTACGTCGCCGAACCGCTCATCGGCAGGGCCGTCGGCGAGGCCCTCGGCGGCACCCCGATCCCTGCCGGCACAGGCGTGCTCATCGGCACCGTCCTCGCCCTCCTCGTCTCAACGCTCATCCAGATGCTCTTCGGTGAGCTGTTCCCGAAGAACCTGGCCATCGCCCGCCCCGAGGCGCTCGCCACGTGGCTCGCACGTTCGACCTCGATCTACCTCGCCGTCTTCGGCTGGCTCATCACGATCTTCGACAAAGCCTCGAACGCCCTGCTGCGCGTCCTCGGCATCGAACCGGTCCACGACGTCGACCACTCCGCCACCCGGCGCGACCTCAAACACATCGTCGCCGAATCCCGGGAGGGCGGCGAGATCGTCGACGACGATTCGCTCATCCTCGACCGCATCCTCGACTTCCCGCAGCAGAGCGTCGCCCACGCTACGGTGCCGCGCTCACGCGTCGACGTCATCGACATCGACACGCCCCTGGACGAGGTGCGCGAACTGATGAGCCGAGGCCACTCCCGCTACCCCGTGCTCGACGCTGATGATCAGGTGATCGGCACGATCGACCTCCTCGACGTCCTCGCCGAGGCGGGGCCGGGCACCACCGAAAACCTCGCCGAGGCGGCGCCGAGCGCTGCGGACACCGTCACCGCGACCGGGGTCCGTTCCCTCCTGCGCGACCCGGTCTTCGTCCCGGAATCCCTGCCGCTGCCGGACGCGGTGGCCACGCTATTCGAACGGCGGGAGCAGATGGCCTGCGTCGTCGACGAATACGGCGGCTTCGCCGGAATCCTGACGATGGAGGACCTCGGTGAGGAACTCGTCGGTGACATCGCCGACGAACACGACCACATCGTCGAAGAACTCATCGAGACCGGCGACGGCACCTGGACAGCACCCGGGGTCATCCCCCTCGACGAGGTGGCCCGCGTACTCCAACGCGAACTGCCGACCACCTCGGCGCAGACCTTGTCGGGCCTCGTCATCGAACACCTCCGCGGATTCCCCGAGGTGGGGGATCGAGTCTCGATCGAACTGCCGATCGACCCCGCCGACCTCGGCGGAAATGACACCCCGGAGACCGACCGTCTCGTCATCGACGTCATCGAGGTGGCCACGCATGTGCCCGCGCGGCTGCGGATCGGAATCGAGGTGGCACGATGAGCAATCCCTGGGTCATCACAGCGATCACGATCGCCATCATCGGGCTGTCCGCGTTCTTCGTCGCCGTCGAATTCGCGCTCATCGCCGCTAAACGGCACCGTCTCGAAGACGCGGCCGCGGACAGCCGATCGGCCCGGGCCGCCCTGCGCAGCTCGACCGAGTTGTCGGTGCTGCTGGCCGGGTCGCAGCTGGGCATCACGGCCTGCACTCTGGCGCTCGGGGCGATCACGAAACCGGCCGTCCACCATTGGATCACCCCGGTCGCCGAGGGACTGGGTCTGCCGCTGTGGATCGCCGACATCGTCGGCTTCGTCCTCGCCCTCGTCATCGTCACCTTCCTCCACCTCGTCGTCGGTGAGATGGCGCCGAAGTCGTGGGCGGTGGCGCATCCGGAACGCTCGGCGATCATGCTCGCATTGCCGATGCGGGCGTTCATGCTCCTCACCCGCCCGCTGCTGCATGTGCTCAACAACGCTGCGAACGCGTGCCTGCGCCTCGTGCGGGTCGAACCCGTCGACGAGGTCGATCAGGCGCACACGCCCGAGGACCTGAGGCAGCTGCTACAGCATTCGGCGCAGGCGGGAACCTTGGAGAAGGAGTCCTCGGAGGCTCTGCTCGGCGCCCTCGACCTCACCCGGCTCACACTTGACGAGCTCGTGGCCGGTCGCCCGGAGCCGACGGCCGTCGGTCCGGAGGCGATTGCGGGTGAGGTGCACGAGGCGTCGCGCCGTGACCGTCACCGTCGCATCCTCGTGCGCACCGAGGCTGACGGCCCGCTGAGTCATGTGGTGCATGTCAGGGATGTGCTCGGACTTACCGAGGATGCTCCCATCGCCGAGGTAGCCCGTCCCGTCGCCGTCGTGGACGGATCGATGACCGTGGTGCGGGCATTCGAGGCGATGCGGGAGGACAGCGTGCAGCTGGCTTTGGTGGAGAGGGCCGCCGTCAGGTATGTCTGAGCCAGGACATGATGCATGCATCAATGTATGCATCTGCTATCGTGGGCCCGTGAATGATTTGCTGACACTGCCCTGGCAGCGCATCGACGACTCCGCTCCGATCGCCGTTCGGATGGCCGCGGCGACCGCCCGGGAGATCATCGAGGGCCGCCACGAACCCGGCGACCTCCTCATCGAGTCCGACCTCGCCGCCGCACACAACGCCAGCCGCACACCAGCGAGAGAGGCGATGCTCCAGCTCGAGCGTTGGCGCCTCGTCCGCCTCGTCCCGAAGAAGGGTGCGCTCGTGACCACGGTGACGGTCAAGGAACGCCGCGACCTGCTCGCCGTGCGCTCGATGTTCGAGATCGACGCCGTCGAGACACTGGCCGACGGCGGCGACCTCACCGCCCTGGCCGCCGACCTGCGCACGCTGCTCGGCGAGCAGAGGAAGACCCTTGACGCGGGCGATCCACTCGGCTTCGCCAGCGCCGACTACGCCTTCCACGCCCGCCTGATCCGCAGCGGCGACAACGCCATCGTCACCGAGATGCTCACCACCATGGGCCCGCGCCTGGCCCGCCTGACCTTCCAGGTCGCCATCGACGCGCCGCACACCCTCGACACGCTCCTGACCGAGCACGAAACGCTCACCGACCGCGCCGAGGCGGGCGACGCAGAAGGCTTCGCCCGCCTCGTCCGCGACCACATCGAAGGCTCCCACTTCCCGCAGTCCCGCTGAGGAGGACCATGACCGCTTACCCCTCGACCTCCGCGACCGTTACCGCCGCCGAGGCAGTCCCCACCGGGAACAGGAATACCCGCACCGAGGCGGCCCCCGCCGCGGACAGCGAAACGACGGTTCCGAACCCTGCCCGGTCCCACCTCGGCGAGGTGGACCCCGATCGAGAGCCAGAACGGCCACGGCGGGCACGGGCGTGGCTGATGGTGGCCCCGGCGATGTTCCTGCTCGCATGGGGCGGCAATCATTTCACCCCGCTCGTCCACATGTATGAAGAGGACGGAGGCTACGCCATCTGGCAGGCGAACCTGCTGCTGGGCATGTACGTGGGCGGACTCATTCCGGGACTGTTGGTCGCCTCGGCGCTGTCGGATCGGCATGGACGCAAACCGGTCCTCATCGCCGGATCGCTCGCCGCGATCGCCGGCAGTCTTGGGCTTGGGCTCGGTTTCGATCTGTTCTGGCTGCTCTGCCTGGGTCGGGTGCTCGCGGGGATCGGCGTCGGGGTGGCGATGTCGGTGGGCACGAGCTGGATCAAGGAGCTCTCGGCCCCGCCCTTCGATCACCAGGCCGGAATCACCGCCGGTGCCCGGCGTCCTTCACTGACGCTGACCTTGGGGTTTGCCATGGGCGCGGCGGTCACCGGGTGCCTGGCCCAATGGGGACCGGTGCCCGAAGTCGTGCCCTACGCCGTGCACGGAGTGCTCAACCTCGCCGCACTGATCCTGGTGATCTTCGCGCCGGAATCGATGCCTCGCGACCAGCGGGCAGCAGGCCATTGGTGGCACGGTCTGCGTGTTCCGCTTGTCGCGCATCGGACGTTCCTGCGACTGATCGTGCCGGCTGCGCCCTGGGTGTTCGGTGCCGCCGGGGTCGCCTATGCCGTGATGCCGGCGATCGTGCAGGGCGAGCTGGGGGAGTGGACGACGCTGTATGCCACGGTGCTCACTGTCGTCACGCTCGGAGCCGGTGCGCTGGTGCAGAACATCGTGCCGTGGATCAACAGACTGACCGGCGGGCGGGCGCTCGTCGTCGGACTGGCGCTGATGACCGTGGGGATGGGGCTCGGGGCGGTGGCCGCACTTCTGGCGGACCCGATCCTCGCGTTCATCGTGGCGATCGTGCTCGGTGTCGCCTACGGAATCTGTGTGGTCTCGGGGCTCATCATCGTCCAGGCCATCGCCTCACCGCAGGAGCTCGCCGGCATCACCGGTGTCTACTATTCGCTGGCGTACTCCGGGTTCCTGCTGCCCACCGTGCTCGCCGCCTTATTGCCCGTGCTGTCGTACACAGTGTCTTTGGCGGCGGTCGCGGTCATCTGCCTAGCCTGCCTCGCAGCAGTCGCCTTATCCACCAAACACCCCTAATTGCTACCCGACGGCGGCCCAGCAACCTGGCGCCAGGTATCTGGGCCGCCGTCGGGTAGTTCTGAGAGGGGATGCGGAGTGCGAACCCAGACACCTACCATGAGAACAACCGTCGCCTACCGATAGGGATCGACCATATGCCCGGCAAGTCACGTCACCAGTCCCCAGCCGTCAACGCGTTCATCGACATCATGGGGCCGCGCCACGTCCTCACCTCCGCGCGAGCGACCGCACCGTACGCCAAGGGCAACCGCTTCGGCGGCGGCGACGTGCTCGCCGTGCTGCGCCCGGGCAGCCTCGTCGACATGTGGCGGGCCCTGCAGGTCTGCGTCGACAACGACCTCATCGTCATCCCGCAGTCGGCGAACACCGGCCTGACCGGCGGTTCCGGCCCCGGTGCGCAGGACTACGACCGTCCGATCGTCATCATCTCGACCCTGCGGATCAACGAGATCTACCTCATCAACGACGCCCGCGAAGCGATCTGCCTGGCCGGATCCACCCTCTACGAACTCGACGAGGCACTCGCCCCGTTCCACCGCGAACCGCACTCGGTCATCGGCTCGTCCTCGATCGGCGCCTCCGTCATCGGTGGCATCGCCAACAACTCCGGCGGCTCCCAGATCCGCAAGGGCCCGGCGTTCACGAAGCACGCGATCTTCGCCCGCGTCAACGAGGAGGGGCGACTCGAGCTCGTCAACCACCTCGGCGTGGAGCTCGGAGACGACCCCGCCCACATCCTCGACAAACTCCAGCGCGGAGACTGGGACCCGGCCGGGGTCACCCCCGCCCCGGAGGACACGAAGGAAACCGAATACGGGAAGCAGGTCCGCAGGATCGTCGACTCACCGGCTCGATTCAATTCGAACTCCGACTACCTGTACGAGGCCTCCGGTTCGGCCGGAAAGCTCATGGTCTTCGCCGTGCGCACCCGCACCTTCCCCAAGGAGGAGGGAGCGACAACGTTCTACGTCGGCACGAACTCCCCAGCCGAACTCGAAGATCTGCGACGGGCGATACTGACCTCGGAGATGCCGCTGCCGATCTCAGGCGAATACATGGGCCGGCCCTCGTTCGACCTCGCCGAGAAGTACGGTAAAGACACGTTCGTCTCGGTCAAGCACGCCGGCAGCCGCGAGCAGATCAAGCTGTTCGCGCTGAAGAACTGGGCCAACGGCGTGTTCGCGAAGCTGCCGTTCTTCGGCGAGACCGTCGCCGACACGATCGCGCAGAACGCGTTCGGCCTGCTCCCGCAGCAGCTGCCCAAGCGGATGCTCGAGTACCGCGACCGCTTCGAGCATCATCTTCTCCTCGTCGTCAGTGCCGAGGAGAAGAACCGGATGGGTGCGTTCCTTGACGACTTCTTCGCCGAGGCGGCCCACCAAGGTGACTATTTCGTGTGCAGCGCCGATGAAGCTCAGTCCGCGATGCTCCACCGCTTCGGTGCCGCGAGTGCCGCGACCCGGTACTTCAACCTCAACCGTGAGGACTCCTCGGACATGATCACCTTCGACGTGGCGCTGCGCCGCGACGATGAGGACTGGCTCGAGGTCCTGCCCGACGAGATCGCCGACCAGCTGCACATCAGCTCCTACTACGGGCACTTCTTCTGCCACGTCCTCCACCAGGACCACGTGGCGAAGAAAGGCGTCGACCCGGTGGCGCTGAAGAAGCAGATGACCGAGCTGCTCGAGGCCCGGGGTGCGGCCGTGCCTGCCGAGCACAACTACGGCAGGCTCTACCCCGTGCCGCCGAAGATGGAGGCGCACTTCAAGGACCTCGACCCGCACAACGTCTTCAACGCCGGAGTCGGCGAGACGTCGGCGAAGAAGGACTGGGCCTGAGAGTTCCGCTGCGCTGTCGCCGACAGTTCAGTCGACGAGGAACCTCGGACATCACCTCGTGCAAACAGCAAAACACCCCGCCGCAGCGGGGTGTTTTTGCGCTTAGGGTAATGGACGCTCATCCACCGAACCTCAAACACCGAGCCGAATCAGTCCTCGTCTTCGATCTCATCGGCGGCGGCCGCCTCGGCGCGGGCCTGCTTGATCTTGCGCAACCGGGAGATCGTCATGATGGTCAGTGCGACGATGAAACCGAACGCTGCGCTGATCGCAATGGTGTACGCGCTGGTGGGGGCGCCGAAGGTTGTGCTCGCTCCCATGCCGACATCGATGAGCGGAACCCCCGTGCTCAGATGGAAGACGACTGCGCCGACCCATGCCACCGCGAACAGGGCGCCCACGATGTTGCCGATGATCAGCCGCCTCGGTGAGACGCGGGCCATGGCCATTGAGAAGTCCACGTTCTCTCGCTGGCAGTACGCAGAGATGACGACGCTGGTGACCATGGAGCCGAGAACGATGAGCACGCTCCACATTCCCGCGCCGATCACGGCGAAGATGAGTGCAAGCGCGAAGAACACGTAGGTGGAGACGACGGCCCCCAAGGTATATGCCCGCAGAATGACGTCGCGTTCGCGTTCGTCTCCCATCGAGGGGTCGTCGAAGCCGGCGATTCTGTCGGCAAAGGCGTTGGGGCGGTTCTTGTTGTCGCTGATGTTGTTCATGACGATTCCTCCTGAAGTGAGAAGATCTCTTCGACTGTCGTGTCCAAGGCTCGGGCGATGCGCAGCGCCAGATAGACGCTGGGGGCGTAGTCGCCGCGCTCGGTCGCGATGATCGTCTGCCGCGACACCCCGGTGAGCTGGGCCAACTGTGCCTGCGTCAGCCCCGCAGCCTTGCGGACCTGCTTGAGGTCCGAGGTCTGAACTTCCATACCGTTCCTTGATGTCAACTTCTCTTTACATCAATAAGTAAAGCATGTTTGACATCGCTATGTCAATGATCTTTGACATCGCCGAGGCGGCCCTGCCGATCCGTGGTCCCGCTCGGTCGCGTTTGGGCCGCCGGGGCTGGGCTGAGCGGTCGTGCCGTCGTCTCGTCCGCGCACAACGTCCCGCAAACACGAAAACACCCCGCCGCAACGGGGTGTTTTCGCGCTAAGAGTGATGGATGCGCACTGGCCGGCGCGAAGAGAGACTCACGCGAGGGCGTGACACTAACGGTGACGGATGCCAGCCGAGGCGGTCGCCGGCAGGCGGCACTACCGCCCAATGCGCGTGACACCGGCGCGCGGGACAGCCATCGGGCAAGCGCTCGCCTCAGCGCTCCCTACGCCTCCACAACGCGCTCGCGCCGACGGTCTTTCTCCAGCCGCGCTTCGTGACTCGACCGCTTGGGGTTGAGCAGCTTCAGCAGCGACAGCGCGATGATCGCTCCCAGCACAGCGCAGCCGGCGGGCAACAGCATCGCGGTCTTCGCATCGAAGGCGTCGATGATGTTGCCGGCGACGGCCGATCCGAACGCGACGCCGAAGCCCAGCGAGGTGCCCAACCAGGCGAACGCTTCGGTGAGCCTGCGCGGGGGAGCGAGCTGCTCGATGACGGAGTTCGCTCCGATGAGGCTCGGTGCGATCGCGGATCCGACGACGATGAGGATGATGCCGTAAGTGATCATCGAGTTGGCCAGCAACATCAGGCACGCGCCCACGGCCAGAGCGGACACGGCCACGCCGAAGCGGTGATGGATGGCGGCCTGCCAGTTGCGGGCTCCGTACAGCGCGCCGGAGATGAGCGATCCCAGCGCCAGGCACGACAGGAGCACTCCGGCCGTGGACTTCACGCCGAGTTCGTCGGCGAAGGCGACGGCGATGACGTCGATGGCACCGAAGTTCACGCCGAGGAAGATGTTGACGATGATGATCGCGAAGATGCCCGGGTTCGAGAACACGTGCCCCTTCGCCTCGGTGGTCCGTTCCACCGGCGGGGGTTCGGTCGACTTCTGGATGTAGAGCAGCAGCGAGCCGACGCCGACGGTGATCATCGACAGGATGATTCCCGCCGGCGGCCACACGGCAGTCGCGAGCACCGTGGCCAGCACCGGCCCGGAGACGAACATCAGCTCATCGGCGACCGATTCCCAGGAGAACGCGGTCTGCAGTTTCTTCGGGGTGTCGACGATGTGCGACCAGCGCGAACGCACCAGCGAACCGACGGAGCCGACGGTGGCGCCGCCGATGCCGGCGAAGACGAAGACGAATCCCGTCCACCATTCCTCGTACACGGAGACGATGAGCAGCGCCAACGCGATGAGGTGGGTGATGACGATGGGCACCATGACCTTCGCCTGGCCGAGGCGGTCGACGAGGCGAGCGATCCCGGGGCCGGCAAGTGCCTGGACGATCATGTAGACGGCGGAGACGATGCCCGCCATGCCGTACGACCCGGTCACGCCCTGGATGAAGAGGACGATTCCCAGCCCCAGCACTGCGATGGGCATCCGGGCGACGAGACCGGCCAAGGAGAACTTGAGAGCACCGGGAAGCGACAGAATTTCCCGATAGTTATTGAACACCAGGAAAGTCTACCGAGCGCCCCGAACGACAGCCAGGTCGATCCTGCGTTATTACTGGTGAGTCCCCTCACCTCGGCGCCAGAGGTCATTGGTGGGTAACGAACCGGTATCAGTCCCGGCCCACCCGGTCGAAACCGGGGATCACTGCGTCTGACAAGGCAGAACACCTCGCCGAGGCGGTCCTGCCCTCGCGTTCGCCTCCGCGGTGCGGTACGGGGTGAGTCGCGTGGCTGAGAAATGGGTCACCTCGGTCGCTATACAATGAGCGGGATTGCCCAATGACCCCCGGCGCCCGGCGCCGACCGCTCAAACCCCGGAGTGCCGATGACGGACAACACCACCTTCGACGATCTCTTCGACCACCAGAACGAGGAACAGCAGCGCCCGCGCAAGAAGAAGCGCGTCTGGCGCAAAGTCCTCGTCGCACTGCTGATCATCGTCATCCTCGGCGTGCTCGGCATCGGGCTCTACGTCTGGAGCGTCGGCCGGTCGTTCGACAAGAATGCGAACCAGCTCAGCGATGAGCAGGTCTTCGGCAAGTCCGGCGGCGGCAAGGACGGCGACGGCACGAACATCCTGCTGCTGGGCTCGGATGAGTCGATGAAAGACGTCGACGTCAACGATTCGCGCGGACTGCGTTCGGACACGATCATGGTCATGCATCTGCCCGAGAACGGCGGCAACGTCCAGATCATGTCGATCCCGCGCGACACCTACGTCGATATCGAGGGCCACGGAAAGTCGAAGATCAACGCGGCACTGTCCTACGGCGGTCTGCCGCTGGCCGTGTCGACGGTCTCGGACTTCATCGGCACCGAACTCGATCACGTGGCGATCATCGACTTCGAGGGATTCAAGGCACTGACCGACAGCCTCGGCGGGGTGACCGTGAACTCCGAGCAGGCGTTCGAGAAGAACGGCTATTCGTTCACCAAGGGCGAGAACGTCCTCAACGGTGACGAGGCGCTGACCTTCGTGCGCGAGCGCAAGCAGTTCCAGGACGGCGACTTCCAGCGTGCGCGCAATCAGCAGGCGTTCATCCGCGGTCTGACGAACGAGATGATCTCGGCCGATACGCTGTCGAATCCGAAGAAGATCCAAGACATGGTCAAGAACTTCGCGCCGTACATGTACGTCGATTCGGGCATGGACGCGAAGTACATCTCCGCGACCGCGTTCAACATGCGCGACGTCCGCCCCGGTGATATCGAGTTCTTCACCGCGCCCGTCGCCGGCGTCGGCACCTCCCCGGACGGTCAGTCGATCGTCAACGTCGACGAGGATGAGCTGAAGAAGGTCCGCGACGCGTTCAAGAACGACACCGTGGCCGATTACGTGCAGAATGCCCCGGAGGCGCATCTGTAGAACCTCGCCGAGGCGGCCCACCGTAGCCGCAGACGCCGAGGCCCAGCGTCGCTGAGTCACACGCCGAGCCCCGCTCCAGGATCGTTCTGGAGCGGGGCTCGATGGATCGGCGTTCAGATGGCTGGAGCTTCAGTCCTCAAACTGAACCTTGTGCACGGCGTTGGGAGTGCCCCACTCGTCGTCGGGGTCGACCACGGCTTCGGTGGGCATGCCGAGCGACATCTTCTCGCCGGTGACGGAGTTCTCGTAGTCGACGTAAGTCGTGCCGGCGGCACCTTCTCCGCCGACGCGGTCCCAGTGGGTGACTTCGTCGTCGCTGTGTGCCTGCAGCTCTTCGGCGACCTTGGTCGAAGCGAATGCCTCGACCCGGTCCGTATCGCCTTGACCCCAGGCTCGGACGAGCTCGTCGGCGTATTTGACCGGTTCGGTCGGGTAGTACACGGACTGCGTGTCGGCACCGGAGTCTACAGACTGGCTGGATGAGTCGGCCGCGGAAGCGTCGGCGGCCACGGCCGGGCCGGAGGCGAGTCCAAGTCCGGCGAGTCCTGCGACGGTCGCGATTCCCAGGGCTGCTGCACGGTTGCGAACGGAGTACTTCATTGTGTCGATCCTTTTCTGTTCATCTGCCGCTTCTGCTGGTGGACGTGTGAGTTTCGCAGGGCGGTATGTCGATTGACGGTGAACAGTCTTGCGATCGAATCTAGAGGGCGCGACAACGGAGCCTGACAGCCGACTCAAGGTCTGTCACAGCGGGAAAACAGGAATATTGCAGTAGTGCGACGGTCGCTGTTACACATAAGCTGACCACTGTTTGGTGGCAACATGTCTTACGGGTGAACGTCGTGGTCATGGCTTCATGCGGACGCAGTGGTCTAAGTCGCCCGCGGGGTATGCGCAATTGCGGCCGTATCGTCGGCTCGGTTGGGGGCTTCTGCAATTGCGACAATCCTGCGCAGGCAGCGATACATGATCGTGATCCGCACTCGCCCTTACAAAAGTGAACAAAAGTATCCGCGGCGGCAAAGTGTGAGCGCAGCGATGAAGTTCGCTGCATCCACACTTCGAAGCCGCGGAAGTGAGTTATTCGTACAGTCGCTGGTGCTTAGTCCAGCACGCCGTCGACGAGCGTCCGCGCATCGTGCTGGACCTGGCGCATGTGGTCCTCATCGCGCAGCGATTCGGCGTAGATCTTGTAGACGTCTTCCGTGCCCGACGGACGCACGGCGAACCATGCGTTGTCGGTGGTGACCTTGAGTCCGCCGATGGGCGCATTGTTGCCCGGCGCCGAGGTGAGCACCGCCTTCACGGGTTCGCCGCCGACGGTCTTCGCGCCCACCTGAGAGGCATCCAGGGACCCCAGCCGTGCCTTCTGTGCGCGCGTCGCCGGAGCATCCTGACGCGCGTAGGAACTGGTGCCGTGATTCGCGGCCAGCCCAGCGTAGCGCTGCGAGGGAGTCTGCCCGGTCTTGGCAGTCATCTCGGCGGCAAGGAGGGCGAGGATGATGCCGTCCTTGTCCGTCGACCACACCTTGCCGTCCCGACGCAGGAACGAAGCGCCGGCCGATTCCTCGCCGCCGAACGCCAGCGTCGAATCGAGCAGGCCGGGAACGAACCATTTGAAGCCGACAGGCACCTCGAAGAGGGTGCGATCATGAGCGGCGACGATGCGGTCGACGATCGACGAGGTGACCAGAGTCTTGCCGATCCCCGCGTCCTTCGGCCAGTCGGTGCGGGAGTCGAGCAGGTAGTCGATGGCCGCTGCCAGATAGTGGTTGGGATTCATCAGCCCTGCATCGGGAGTGACGATGCCGTGACGATCGGCATCGGCGTCGTTGCCGGTGGCGATGTCGAAGTCGTTGCGTGAGGCGATGAGGCCGGCCATCGCATAGGGGGAGGAGCAGTCCATGCGGATGTTCTCGTCCCAGTCCAGGGTCATGAACGACCAGGTGGGGTCGACGTCCGGATGGACGACGTCGAGGTTGAGGTCGTAGTCCTCTGCGATGGCCGCCCAGTAGTCGACGCTGGCTCCGCCGAGCGGATCGGCGCCGATCTTCAGCCCGGAGCTGCGAATGACATCGAGGTCGATGACAGACTCGAGGTCGTCGACGTAGTTCGAGACGTAGTCGAAGTTCTCGGTGTTCTCCAGATGGAATGCCCGCTGGAATGGGGTGCGCGGGATCTTCTCCCACCCCTCGGCCAGGTACCGGTTGGCGCGCTCGGCGATCCAGGTCGTCGTCTCGGTGCCGGCAGGTCCGCCGTGCGGCGGGTTGTACTTGATGCCGCCGTCGGCAGGCGGATTGTGGCTGGGAGTGACGATGATGCCGTCGGCCTGCGCATCCTCGCGCGACTTCCCGCCATTGAAGCCGAGGATCGCGTGGGAGACGGCAGGGGTCGGGGTGAAGCCGTCGCGTTCGTCGATGAGCGCCGGAACCTCGGCAGCGGCGAGCACCTCGAGGACGGTGAGGAATGCGGGCTCACTCAGTGCGTGAGTGTCACGGCCGAGGAAGATCGGCCCGCGAATGCCTTTGTCTCGGCGGAAGTCGACGATCGCCGCGGTGATGGCCGCGATGTGCGCCTCGTTAAAGGAGCGGTTGAAGCTCGAACCGCGATGGCCGGACGTCCCGAAGCTCACTGCTTGCGAAGGCACCGAGGGGTCGGGAACCAAGTCGTGATAGGAATCGAGAAGGGCAGGGATGTCAACGAGATCCTTGTCCTGGGCCAACTGGCCGGCGCGTGTTGTCATTCTTCTACCTAACCAAATGACAGCGGTTGCGCACAGTTGTGTCCACGGAGTTCTTGCATCGTGGACTTCGACGGCCCCTCGGCGCGAGAATCAGCGGCCTCGCCCGGCTGGCGTCTCAGTCCGGCGGCTCCACGGAATCGTCCTCCTCTTCCTTCGTGTCTCCACCGCTGATATCCCGGTCTTTGTCGGGGGAGGAGGACCCTTCCGCTTTGGCCTGGGCGTCTTCGGGATCCCGATCGATCGGAACATCGTGTTCGGCAGCGATGCGCTCGAGCCTCTCTTCGGGAGTCTGGGAACTGCCTTCGGCGTCTGTCTCAGCGCCGACTCCGACGGCAGTGCTCTCGATGTTCTGCTCGTCTTCGGTCTGGTCTTCTGCTGAGTTCTCCGGGAGGTTCTTCTTCTCGTCACTCAAGACTTCGGCTCCTTTCGGAGTTGAACACGCTCACCGCGTTCGGCGGAGGAACGGGGATCATAAGAGGTATGGAAGTGATCCGTGGTCTCGACGGTAGACCCATCGTGGAAACGGGGCAAGGGGACTCGGTCTTGCGGCTCCTCCGGTCGACTTCGCGACGACGGGAGCGACTCCCGCGGACGGTGGGATCAATCCGCTGACTGCTGGCTGGCCGACTGCAGGTGCCTTTCTGCTCACTTCACCCAGGGCTCTTCGCCGGTCTCGGAGACGATCGGCTTACCATTGTCGATGTTCCATGAGCCCATGCCGCCGTCGACATTGAAGGCGTCGAAGCCATTCTGGTTGAGCCAGGCCACGGCTCGGTTCGAGCGTCCGCCGGTGCGGCAGATGACGTACATATCGTCATCGAGAGGAAGATCGTCGAGACGGCCCGGCAGCTCGCCCAGCGGTACGTGGATCGCGCCTTCGATATGGCCGGCCTCCCATTCGTCATCCTCGCGGACGTCGATGATGGCGGCCCCCTCGGGGATGTCGTTGACGGTGACGGTCGTTTCTTCATCCATGTCTTCAGTGTAGGCAGGCAAGCCGGGTGTTCGCACCTGCCCGAAGATTCCGAATCTGCGCATGTCCGTCATCGGGTTCGCGACCCTCTGCGTGGCTGTGCGCGCAGCCTGTGCGCACTTCGAACGGCTCCGGATTTCAGTCATCTCAGTCCAGTTCCAAGGGGGCTGTTGCCGATCGGAGAGCCGTGTGAGAATGGCCGAGTAGTCGTTGATGCGCCAGTCGACCGCGACCCGCCCGAACGAGCCACGGCCCGCGTCAGCGACTTCATCGCCAGGAACCGTCTGCGAAGGGAAATGGTCATGAACAACAGAGACAAGAGCGACGAGTCGCCGGCCGAGGAGAAGGCCCGTGACATTGCATCAGCACTGGACGAAGCGACGGAGCCGCTGGGCGGCACGTCGTCCATGGAATCTCACGCCGAAGTCGGATACACCGAAAACAACGTTGAGGAGCGTGCCCAGAACACGGCAGTGGAGGAAGGCGTGACGCTGCACCGCAATCCCGATGGTTCGCATACGGCGATCGACGAATCGAAGGCCGCCGAAGCGACTCCGAACTCAGGAACCGAGAACTCCGGAGCCACTGACGCTTCCCTTGCCCCGGGTAGGGGCGCCTCGGTCGACGCCGCGAGCACGGAAGCAGCAGCCTCTGCCACTGACGACACCGAAGCCGGTCAGGTATCCGCCGCGGATGATGGGCAGAAGCCCGCAGGAGAGGCGGCGACAGACGAGCTCGACCGGGCCGATGTCGTCAAGATCCTGCGCGGCGGTGATTCTGTCATGCTCGCGACCGCGCTCGCCGACGGCAAGATCCTCGCTCACCCTATGGCACCCCAGCAGGTCACCGAGGAGGCCGACGTCTGGTTCTTCCTCGCCCTCGACGGCGACCAAGCGAAGGCGCTGCAGACGAACCCCGAGGTCAATATCAGCCTCGCGGAGGCGGGCAACTGGCTGTCGGTGGCCGGGCGCGTGAAGTTCGTCGACGACAAGGCCAAGGTCGATGAACTGTGGTCGGATTCCGCCAAGGTGTGGTTCGATGACCGCCGCGACCCGAACCTGGGACTCATCAAGGTCGTCACCCACTCCGCACAGCACTGGGGCCTGCCCGGTGGCAAGGCATCGGGTCTGTTCCGCATGGTCAGGTCCAAGCTCACCGGAGACCGCCCGTCCGGCGGCACACAGACCACGGAACTCTGAGCTGTGAGAGGCCAGGGGGCTCGGCACGACTGCTCTGCTGCCCGTGTCGGGCGCCCCACCTCACCGCGAGCCGCCTCGGCGAGGCATAGCATGGAGGCATGAGCAAGCGGATCGTCATCATCGGTGCGGGACTGGCCGGCACGACCGCAGCGCGGGAGCTGAACGCGCGCGGTCAGGCCGTCACCGTCATCGACCCCCAAGCCGGCGACACGTGTGAGCGGCCGCCGCTGTCCAAGCACCTCTTCGACGGCTCCCGCCACCACCTGCCGTACCACTTCGAATCGACCGATCACATCACCTTCGTTCGTGACCGGGCAGAAGAGCTCACCCTCGCCGAGGCGGCCGCGGACTCCCGCTACACCGCCGAGACCCAGCGACACCCCCATCCGCTGGCGGACCACCACGCCACCGCGGGCACCATCCATCTGGCGTCGGGGGAGTCCATCGACTTCACCCACTGCATCCTCGCCACCGGGATGGAGGCGAACCGCCCCGAAGTCCCCGCCTACCCGGACGCCCTGCCGGTCTATGACCTCGGCGACGCCGAATGGATCCTTGAACGTGTGAACGACGCGACAGAGGCCCTCAACGTCGGGGTGCTGGGCTCCGGTTATCTCGGAATGGAAGTGGCCACCTCGGCGGTGGCGGCCGGACACCACGCCACGGTCTACCTGCGCGGGGGCGAACCCCTGCGCAAGCAGCTCTCTGCTCCGGTGCGGCAGGCTCTATTCGACAAGCACAAGGCCGCCGGAGTCGAATTCGTCACGCACACCTCGAGCCCGGACGACATCCCGGCCGATGTTCACGACCTATTCATCACCAGCGTCGGCGCTCGCCCTCGGCTGATCCCGATCGACGGCCACCGCCCCGCTCATGCGTGGGATGTGGATGAGAGTTTGGCAACATCCCATCCGGGTGTCTTCGCCGCCGGTGACTGTGCCATCGTCACCGCCGGACCCTATGCACTCGACCAACCATGGGCCTGTGAACCGGTGGCTGAAAGCCACGGAAAATTCCTCGCTGAGCTCCTCGGTGAGGGACTGGAAACGGCCGCGAGCAATGGCGCGAACGACCCCGAACCTGCTTCAGATTCTGGGTCGGAAGACGCTCCCAAAGTCTGGTCCGACGTCCCCTGGCATTGGAGCTTCCAAGGCCCCGAGAAGGTGTTCACGGCGGGTCTGACGAGCCCTGACGCTGACGACACGCTCATCCGACACGACCCCAGCGGGTCGAAGTTCCAGGTCTTCCACTTCGATGGGCCTGACCTGGAGTCGGCGCTCGTCGGTGTCGAGACGTTCAACTGGCCGCCGATGCAGGCGGCAGCTCGACGGGTACTCGGCGGTAATAATATTCCGACGAGGGCCCACTTGGAGGACCCCGACTTCGACTTCAAGGCTCACAGCCGACTGTGAGTCTGCGCTAGTCTCATCCCGTAGACTCTTTCTGTTCTATCCCCAGTCGCCGACGAGAGAATTTTCTGTTCATGGATATGGCCAGGCTTGCTGCCGAGCACGGACTCGAGAGAGTGGGTGGACGGCCGTCTCTGCCCCAGTACGTCAAACAGCTTCTCAACCGAAGCGACTTCACGTACACGCTTGCGAAGTACCGGATGCAGTCCGAGAACGAGCGCAACCGCCTCGGCATGGCCTGGGTGCTGCTGCGCCCGTCGTTCTCGGCTCTGATCTACGGCACGGTCTTCGGCGTCATCATGCAGGGAGCGACTGCTCGACCGCCGGACTTCGCGCCATTCGTCGTCATCGGCGTCTTCATCCTCGAGTTCTTCAACACCTCGATGAATGGCGGCGCGAAGTCGATCATCTCGAATGCCTCGCTCGTCCAATCGCTGCCGTTCCCGCGCATTGTTCTGCCCATCGCCAAGGTGTTCCAGAACCTGCTCGACTTCATCCCCACCCTCCTCTTCATGGCGCTCATCGTCATCATCTTCGGCGCGCGTCCTGATTGGGATTGGTTCCTCTTCATCCCGCTGGTGTTCCTGTTCTGGGTCTTCAACCAGGGTGTGGCGTTCATCTTCGCCCGCGCAACTGTTCACTTCCGTGACCTCTCCCAGGTGACTCCGTTCATCTCCCGAATGATCTTCTACACCTCGGGTGTCTTCTTCGACCTCAAGGTCATGGTCGACAAGATCGACCCGTCCCTGCAGCCCTTCGCCGATTGGCAGCCGATCAACAATGTGCTGTCCATCGCTCGCGGCATCCTCATGAAGGACGGGGTCGTTCCCTACGACTACTTCTGGCACCTGGCTATCTGGGCATTCGGCATCTTCATCATCGGCTTCGTGTTCTTCTGGCAGGCCGAGGAAAGGTTTGGTCGTGATGAGTGACGAGAATTCGTTCGACACCGGCAGCCTCCCCGAGGTGACCCGGAACAACCCGCCCGTCGTCGTCTGCGACAACGTCCACGTCCGCTACAAGACCCTGGCCACGGGCAAGAAGCTCAAACTGGGCAGTAAGAACGTGATGGGGCGGAAGCGTGAGCTGCGAGAGGTTCACGCACTCAAAGGCATCAGCTTCGTCGCCCACAAGAACGAATCGATCGGCATCATCGGCAGCAACGGCTCCGGCAAGTCCACGCTCATGCGGTCGATCACCGGGCTGACCCCGACCTCCGAGGGCGCGATCTATGCGACGTCACGGCCGAACCTCCTCGGTGTCGGTGCCGCACTGATCCCGGATCTCTCCGGTGCTCGCAACATCATCCTCGGTTCTCTGGCTCTGGGGCTCACCCGTGACGAGGTCGACGAGAAGTTCGACGATATCGTCGAGTTCACCGGTCTCGAGGACTTCATCGACCTGCCGATGCGCACGTACTCCTCGGGTATGTCCCAGCGTCTGAAGTTCGCGATTGCGACCTCGGTGCAGCACGAGATCCTCATCGTCGACGAGGCGCTCAACGTCGGTGACAAGAAGTTCCGTGATCGTTCCGAGGGCCGAATCCGCGCCATTCGTGAGAACGCCGGTACCGTCTTTCTCGTCTCGCACTCGATGCGCACGATCAAGGACACGTGCAACCGCGCGCTGTGGATCGAAAAGGGCGAACTGATCGCCGACGGCCCGGCGCTTGAAGTCATCCGCAAATACCAGGCCTTCACCAAGGCCGAGAAAGCGAAGGAAACCGAGGAAGAGCCGGGCTGAGCCCTTTTTGCCCTGCCTTCGCCCCCTTGCGAATTCGGCCCCGTCCTCAGCAGAGGACGGGGCCGTTTCCACTACCGCATTTCTTTCAACCCACTTCGGTCAGCGCACCTCGTCGAGGTGCCCTTGAGGTACTTGCCGGTCACGCTGTCGGAGGCAACCGCGACCTGCTGCGGGGTTCCCGTCGCGACGATCTGCCCGCCATCCTGACCTCCACCGGGACCGAGGTCGATGATCCAATCGGCATTGGCGATCATGTCGAGGTCATGCTCGATGACGAGCACCGTCCCACCTTGGTCGAGAAGCTGTTGGAAGACGCGCACGAGCACGCGCACATCCTCGGGGTGCAGGCCCACCGTCGGTTCGTCGAAGACGAAGAGGGTGTGCTGCTGCGACTTCCCGAGTTCGGTGGCGAGCTTGAGCCGCTGCGCCTCACCACCGGACAGTGCCGGGGTCGCCTCGTGGAGGGTGAGGTATCCGAGCCCCACATCCTGCAGCGCCCGCAGCCGGGCGTGGACCTTACGCATCGCGGTGAGGTGGGGGAGCGCCTCGGTGACGGTGAGTGCCAACAGCTCCGGCAGCGACTGCGGCTGACCATCGGCATCTGAGGGGCGGCAGTATTCGTCCGCGTCAGGGCTGTAGCGTCGCCCTTCGCATTCGGGGCAGGGAATGTCGACGTCGGGGAGGAACTGCACGTCGAGCGTGATCTCGCCTGTGCCTTCGCATTTCGGGCAGCGCAGCGAACCCGTGTTGTAGGAGAAGTCCCCGGCAGTCAGCCCGGCATCCTTCGCGGAATCGAGTCGAGCATAGGCGCGGCGAAGGTCATCGAGCACCCCGGAATAGGTCGCCACGGTGGAGCGGACGTTGATGCCGATCGGGGTGGCGTCGACGACATTGACCCGCTCGATCCCGCCGGCATCGAGTTCACGCACGTGAGACGGCATCGCACGTTCGTCCGCGGCAGCCTCGGCTTTGAGCGCGGGGACGAGACTGTCGAGGACAAGCGTGCTCTTGCCCGATCCGGACGCTCCGGTTACGACGGTGAGCCGCTTGCGTGGGATCTCGGCCTCCAGCGTATGAACGGTGTGGATCGGTGAGGTGAGCAGCCGGATCCGACCGTGGTCGTCGATCTCGGCTTCGGGTGCGGGAGTGCGTACGAGGGCGTCGGCGCGGCCGGTGAGGTAGGGGCCGATGCGGGAGTCCGGGTGTGCGTCGAGTTCGGCGACGCTGCCTTCGGCCACGACCGAGCCGCCGTCCTTGCCGGAGCCGGGGCCGATTTCGATGAGGTGGTCGGCTTCGCGGAGGACGAGTGGATCGTGGTCGACCATGACCACGGAGTTTCCCTCCTCGAGGAGGTCGGCGATCACACCCTGCAGACCTTTGATGTTCGAAGGGTGGAGGCCGATCGAGGGTTCGTCGAGGACGTAGAGGACGCCGGTGGTCTCGTTGCGCACGGCACGGGAGAGTTGGACTCGTTGGCGCTCACCAGTCGACAGAGAGGAACCGGCCCGGTCGAGTCCGAGGTATCCGAGACCCAGGTCGAGCAGCCGGCGAGCCATGCCGAGAAGTGCGTCCACCAGCGACCGGGCCATCGGCTGCATGGGCGTGGGGAGAGTTTCGGGAACGTCCGCGGCCCAGTCGACGAGTTCGTCAAGCGTCATCGCAGTCGCATCGGCAAGCCCGAGATCGCCGATGCGCGGCGCACGGGCGGCGGGGGAGAGGCGGGTGCCCTCGCAGTCGGGGCAGACCTGCTCGGAGAGGAACCGGCTGACCCTGGCGAAGCGCTTCTCGTTGTCCGCACGTTTGAGTTCTTCGGTCACCGTCAGTCGGGCGTTGCGGAAGGTGAAGTCGAGGTCGTGGAGCCCCTTCTTCGAGGTGACCGTGATGTGCTTCTTCTCCTCGGGACCGGCGAAGACGATCTCGCGCTCCCAGTCCTCGAGGTCGCGCCAGGGCACGTCGGTGCGGACGCCGAATTCGCGGGCGATCTGCGGCTGGACGTTGAAGCCGAACATCTGCCAGGGGATGACTGTGCCGTCGTCGATCGACATGTCGGGGTCGCGGATGAGGGAGGCGTCATCGACTTCTCTGATGGTGCCGATGCCTTCGCAGCGGGGGCATGCTCCACCGGAATTGAAGGCGAGCTCCTCGGCGCCGGGAGCATGGACGGTCTCACCGCATTCGGGGCAGTCGAACGGTTCTTCGGCCGCGACGTTGAGGGTCGGCTCCTGCCGGTGCCCGTTCGGGCAGAGGTGAGAGGCCAGCCGAGAGAACATCAGGCGAACGACGTTGAGCAGCTCGGTCGAGGTGCCGAACGTCGAGCGGACCCCGGGGACTCCGGGGCGCTGCCGCAGAGCAAGGGCGGCGGGTATATGGCGGACGGTGTCGACGTCGGCGCGAGCGGCTTGAGCCATGCGTCGACGGGTGTACGTCGACAGAGCTTCGATATAGCGGCGGGAGCCTTCGGCGTAGAGGACTCCCATGGCCAGCGAGGATTTGCCCGAACCGGAGACGCCGGCGATGGCGACGAGGGTATTCAGGGGCACGTCGACGTCGATGTTCTGCAGGTTGTGCACGCGGGCGCCGCGCACCTCGACCGCTGTGGCAGGGGCAGTGTTCCGGGCTTCGGTCGACATATCGTGATCGTAACAACCGACACTGACGTGACTCGTCACCTGCTGAGACCGTCTTTGCGGCCGGATATGACGGGACTACAATCGTCACGCTGACGACCATAGGGGCACGCTCGTCAGATCGGATTCGCCGAACAGAACGACAACCAGCAACACCAGCCCCGGATGATGAGCAACGGTGCCTGCATCCTGCAAGCCCACGATCCACCACCGGCTTCGCCAACCACGGCATCCGGGCACCTACAAGAAGAGGCACACGATGACTGAGACACCCGTCGAGTCCCGCGAAGACAAGTCGCGGGCCCGCAAGGCCGTAGTTGCGGCCGGACTGGGCAACGCCCTCGAATGGTATGACATCATCCTGTTCGGGTTCATGGCCACCTCGATCACCGCGGTCTTCTACCCGGGCGAAGGCCTGTCCGCGCAGCTGATGACCTGGGCGACCTTTGCCATCACCTTCGTCGTCCGTCCGCTAGGCGCGATCATCATCGGCCGCTACTCGGACAAGCACGGCCGCAAATCGGCGCTGTCGCTGACGATCGGTCTGATGACCCTCGGTGTGTTCATCATCGTCATCCTGCCCGGCGAAGCGACCATCGGCATCTGGGGCGCGATCGGCCTCATCATCGCCCGCATCATCCAGGGCATCTCCGCCGGCGGCGAATTCGGGTCGGCCACAGCCTTCCTCACCGAGAACGCCAAGCGCGGCAAGGCCTACTATGCCTCCTTCCAGACCGCGACCCAGGGCATCTCGATGTTCCTGGCCGCCGGAATCTCGTGGATCCTCAGCTCGGCACTGAGCGAAGAGGCCCTGCACTCCTGGGGCTGGCGCGTGGCCTTCGCCCTCGGCCTGCTCATCGGACCCGTCGGCTGGTACATCCGCTCGAAGATGGATGACACCCCTGAGTTCAAGGCTGCCGAGAAGACCGATAACCCGCTGCGCGTCCTCCTCAGTGAGAACTTCGGTCGCCTGTTCTCCGCGTTCCTCATCATCGCGATGGCCACGATCTCGGTCTACCTCATCACCTTCCTGCCGCAGTTCGCCGTCACCAACCTCGGCCTCGACGCCTGGGCATCATTCCCCGGCGCCGTCGTCGCCGGTGTCATCACCCTCATCGGCGCCCCGTTCGCCGGCCGCCTGGCCGACCGAGTAGGCCCGACGACCGTGATGATCCCGACGACCATCGTCGGCATCATCGTCGCCTGGCCGATGTTCATCCTCCTGACCGCGAACCCCTCGATCGGCGTCCTCACCCTGTGCGAGGCGATCGTCGGCCTGTTCATGGTCTTCTATTTCGGCCCGATGCCGGCGCTGCTGTCCGAACTGTTCCCCGTCAAGGTGCGCAGCTCCGGCATGACCATCGCCTACAGCTTCGGTGTCGCGATCTTCGGCGGCTTCGCCCCGCTCATCCTCACCGCACTGCTCGGCGCGACCGGTCTGCTGACCGTGCCCGGCTTCTACTACGCGGGTCTGTCGCTGCTCTCCCTCATCGGCGTGATCATGGCCCGGAAGCTCTACAGCCAGCGCTGACCAAACGGCAAAAGCGAACAGACCCGACCCCGCCATTGTGCGGAGTCGGGTCTGTTCGCGTGTTCCCGCCGGCTCGCCCGTTCCTTTCTCAGGAATCCGAGCACGCGACGGGACTTCCTCGCCCCGTTCAAGCCGGCCCGCGCATTTGGGTGCGTGTACCGCGCGATAAGCGAGCTTGGCCTTGAACGACGGTATGGAAGAGCGAAGGAACGCCCTCGCCGAGGCGGCCCACCCTAACCGGTGAACTGTCCCATCCGTCGTGCTGACGTCGCAACCGCGGGTTCGAAGTGTGGGCGTTCACCGTAAAGGCCGTGCGCCCACACTTCGAACCCGCGGTTGCTGATGAGCAGGGCCGGTCAATTCGCAGCGCTCACCCGCCGACGGGCACCTCGGCGCCGGCTTCCTCGACCTTCCGCGCCTTTGCAGCAACCCGCTCGACGCGGACGACGTGGGCGATGAGGGCAAACCAGACGAGAGCCAAGCCGGCGAGCGTCAGCCACACGGTCGACGCGCCCAGCCCGAAGGTGAGCAGGATGGTGCGGATGTTCGTGAGAATGATGATTCCGCCCGCGGCGACTGCAAGCACCTTCGCCGGCAGCAGCTTCACCAGCCACGCAGCGAACGGTGCGGCGATGACGCCGCCGATGAGCAGCGCCGCCACGATCTGCCACTCGATGCCCTGCGAGCCGAGTGCGATGAGGAACCCGAGCGAACCGCCGACGGCGACGACGAACTCACTCGTATCGATCGACCCGATGACCTTCCGGGGCTCCAAACGTCCTGATGAGAGCAGCGTCGTCGTCCCGACCGGACCCCAGCCGCCACCGCCGATGGCATCGAGCGCTCCACCGACGAACCCGACCGGCACGAGCATCCCCGCGCTCGGCCGCGACTTGAACTCCGGACGCTTCCCGCCCAATGCGAGGAACCGCCAGATCACGTAGACCCCGAGCGCGAGCAGGATTCCCGAGATCCACGGGGTCGCGGCCTCCCCATCGAGGCTGGCGAGGAACGTCGACCCGAGGACCGCGCCGATGAAGCCGGGACCGGCGAGGATGCCCACCGTCCGCCAGTCGACATTGCCGAACCGGTGATGGGAGATCCCTGACACCAGGCTTGTGCCCAGTTCAGAGAAGTGCACCGCCGCCGAGGCGGCCGCCGGTGCCGTACCCGCCGCGAGCAGAAGCGTGGTTGAGGTGACCCCATAGGCCATCCCCAACGATCCATCGATGAGCTGAGCGATGAGGCCGACGATCCCGAGGACGATGAGCTGACGCATGTGCTTGCCTTTCGTGGATGACGCGAAGGTGGTGATGACGCAGAAGACGTCGAAGATGCGGGCGGTGTCAGGAACGCAAAGACGCGTTGACTAGACACACTAGCGAAACTGTTGAGCAGAATGGCGAATCATCCGCAATCCTACGAACTCGGTCGCCGTATGTCGAAAGATGACGCCACATGGCGGTATTTCCCTGATGACGAGCCTGTATGCGGCGTTGACACTGATGGGTTACGCTGTGCGAATGCAATCAAAAGTGACGAGAGCTGCTCACCCGGGCCGTGTAGTCGTTGAGCAATTGCTTTGCGCGATGACCGTGACACCCCCGGTTCCTGCGCGTGGTCGGGCGCCGCAGCCAGTGAGATTCCGGGCGCAGAGGCCTGCCCAGGAGTGGGCGCTGTGACGGGGCTGCCGTCGGTAGGGCTGATCTCCCACGGGACCTCATCGCCGACCGGCCAGGTCCTCATCGAGGTGCTCGCGGCAGAGATCGCCACAGACCTGCGCATTCGCGGGATTGCCGACGAGGTCATGCTCGGCCATGTGGACGTCCAGAAGCCCGACGTCGACGAGGTCATCGCCCGATTGCCCGCCGACCGTCCGGTCATCCTCGTGCCGCTCCTGCTCTCGCCGGGGTATCACGTCCATGTCGACCTCGCCGAGGCGGCAGGTCGTGCCGCTGAATCGGGCCGTGACGTTCGACGAACGCCCACGCTCGGGCCCGACCCGAGGCTCGCAGAGATCCTCGCCGATCGACTTCCGCCCTTGAAGGGCAGTGATGAAATCATCCTCGCTGCTGCCGGTTCGAGCGACGAACGGGCAAACGAGTCCTGTCGCGAGATGGGCCGGCTGCTGGCTGCAGAGCTCGAGCGTCCGGTCGAGGTCGGCTTCCTCGCCGGCGGGGGAGCGGCCCTGAAGGACCTCGTCGCGGAGAGTCGGAGTCGCGGCGTCCGACCCGTGCTCGCGAACTACCTGCTGGCCCCCGGCTTCTTCGACGACCTCGCCCGAAAGCATGTCGAGGGCGGCAATGACTCGACCGGCGTCCTCGCCCCGCCGCTTCTCACCGGAGGCGGCACCACGTCCGCCGTTCCGCCGAAGCTCGTTGACATCGTCCGCGATCGGGTCAGCGGAGGCATCCGCGAAAGGGTCCACCCCCACGCCTATGTCGCGGACATGCTCAAGGCCTGACCGCACCCGCGGCAGGCGGCCCCAACCGCCCCGCGGCAGACCGTGACGCCATATGTCACTCCATGACACAAACCCTTCGATGATTTGTTGAGCAATTCGCGATTCATGTAGCGTGGCTCATCACTGGTTCCCCTCAGCGTTTGGAGACAGCAATGTCCACTCAGGTGGAAGAGAACAAGGAAACAGCAGGTAAACGGACCGCTAAGCGGCGCGCCCGCCCGAAGAAGTCCAATGGGCAGTGGAAGATCGACGGCCATGAACCGTTGAACAAAAACGAGATCGACAAGGCCGAAGACAACGGCCTCAACGTTCGTGCCCGTATCGAAACCATCTACGCCAAACGTGGATTCTCCTCGATCGACTCCGACGACCTGCACGGCCGCTTCCGCTGGTGGGGCCTGTACACCCAACGCAAACCCGGAATCGACGGCGGCCGCACCGCGAAGCTCGAACCGCATGAGCTCGAGGACGAATACTTCATGCTCCGCGTCCGCATCGACGGCGGAAAGCTCACCACCGAGCAGCTGCGCACGATCGCGGACATCTCCACCGATTTCGCCCGCGACAGCGCCGACCTCACCGACCGCCAGAACATCCAGCTGCACTGGATCGAGATCGAGAACGTCCCCGAGATCTGGCGCCGCCTCGAAGCCGTCGGCCTGCAGACCACCGAAGCCTGCGGCGACGTCCCCCGCGTCATCCTCGGCTCACCTGTGGCCGGCATCGCCGCCGATGAACTCATCGACCCGACACCGGCGATCGAAGAGATCTCACGCCGCTACATCGGCGACCAGAGCCTGTCGAACCTGCCGCGCAAATACAAGACCGCGATCACCGGCCACCCCAGCCAGGACGTCGTCCACGAGATCAACGACTGCTCCTTCGTCGCCGTCGAACACCCCGAACACGGCATCGGCTACGACCTGTGGGTCGGCGGCGCCCTGTCCGTCGTCCCCCGCTTCGCCGAACGCCTCGGCGCCTGGGTCGCCCCCGACCAGGTCGTCGACACCTGGCTCGGCGTCACCCAGATCTTCCGCGACTACGGCTACCGCCGCCTGCGCAACAAAGCCCGACTGAAGTTCCTGCTCGCCGACTGGGGCCCGGAGAAGTTCCGCGAGATCCTCGAGACCGAATACCTCGGATACAAACTCGCCGACGGTCCGGCACCGGCCAAGCCGATCACCGCCGGCGACCACGTCGGAGTGCACAAGCAGACCGACGGCCGCTACTACATCGGGGTCAGCCCCGTCGTCGGCCGCGTCTCGGGCACGCTGCTCGGCCAGGTCGCCGACCTCGCCGACAAGTACGGCTCCACCCGCCTGCGCACCACCCCGCACCAGAAGTTCCTGCTGCTCGACATCGAGGAGAAGGACGTCGAAGCCGTCGTCGCCGAACTCGACGCCTTGGGCCTCTCCAGTCGCAAGGACCTCTTCCGCCGCTCGACGATCGCGTGCACCGGCATCGAATACTGCAAACTCGCCATCGTCGAGACCAAGCAGACCGCAGCTGACACCATCACGAAGCTCGAGGAGCGCCTCGCCGACATCGAGGAGCTGCCCCACCCGATCAGCTTCCACCTCAACGGCTGCCCGAACTCCTGCGCCCGCATCCAGACCGCCGACATCGGACTCAAAGGCCAGATCGTCACCACCGACGAAGGCGAACAGGTCCCCGGATTCCAGGTCCACGTCGGCGGAGGTCTGGCCTCGAAGGACCGCGACGAGGCCGGCCTCGGCCGAACCGTCCGCGGACTCAAGGTCACCGCCGAGAACCTCAGCGACTACGTCGAGAAGCTCGTCCGCCGCTTCCTCGCCGGGCGCGAGGAGACCGAAACATTCTCCGAATGGGCCCACCGTGTTGACGAGGAGGAACTGGTATGACCCGCACGAACACGACCACCACCGAGGCGGCGCCCACCTCCGCAACCGCGGCGAAGGGAGGGGCAGCGACCCAGTCCCGCCCCGAACCACGCCCCGTCGAGGAACTCAAGGCCCTCGCCGAGGCGGGTGCCCGTGAGCTCGCCGGTGACCCGGAGAACGGTGTTCCCGAGGCCAACCCCGCCGACGTCATCCGCTGGGTGTCCCGGAACTTCGACACCGCGGCCTGCGCCGTGGCCTGCTCGATGGCCGACGCCGCCCTGCCGCACTACGTCGCCCAGTACCAGCCCGGCGTCGATGTCCTCTTCCTCGACACCGGCTATCACTTCCGGGAGACCTATGACACCCGCAACGAGGTGGCCCGCCGTGTCGACGTCCACATCGTCGATGTCCTCCCGGAGCAGACCGTGGAAGAGCAGGACGCCGAGTTCGGCAAGGATCTCTTCGCCCGCGACCCGGGTCTGTGCTGCGCCCGCCGCAAGGTCGCACCGCTGAAGAAATCGCTGAAAGGCTACGAACTCTGGTTCACCGGAGTCCGCCGTGACGAGGCTCCTACCAGGACGAACACGCCGCTGATCACCTTCGATGAGAAGAACGGACTCGTCAAGGTCAACCCCCTGGCCGCGTGGTCCTTCGATGATCTCCTCGACTACTCACGCGCCTTCGACGTCCCGGTCAACCCGCTGCTGTCGCAGGGGTACCCGTCGATCGGCTGCCAGCCCTGCACTCGTCCCGTCGCCGAAGGGGAAGATCCCCGCGCCGGCCGTTGGGCCGGATCGACCAAAACAGAATGCGGACTCCACACATGAGCATCGACACCCAGTTCAACAACGACACCCACACCGCCCCCGAGGCGGCGCCCGCCAACCCGAAGAACACCTCCCTGTCCACCCTCGACGTCCTCGAATCCGAAGCGATCCACATCATCCGTGAGGTCGCCGCCGAGTTCGAACGTCCCGTGCTGCTGTTCTCCGGCGGCAAGGACTCCGTGACGGTCCTCCACCTCGCGGCGAAGGCGTTCTGGCCGGCGAAGATTCCGTTCGGACTCCTCCACGTCGACACCGGACACAACTTCGACGAGATCATCCGCTTTCGCGACGAGACGGCGGAGAAGTACGGCCTCGACCTCACGGTGGCGAAGGTCCAGGACTACATCGACGACGGTCGCCTGCGCGAACGCCCCGACGGGACCCGCAACACCCTGCAGACCCAGCCGCTGCTCGACGCCATCACCGGCGGGAAGTTCGACGCTGTCTTCGGCGGTGCCCGCCGCGACGAGGACAAGGCCCGGGCGAAGGAACGCATCCTGTCCCTTCGTGACGAATTCGGCGGCTGGAACCCCAGCAGTCAGCGCCCCGAACTGTGGAACCTCTTCAACGGCCGCCACCTGCCCGGCGAACACGTGCGCGTGTTCCCGATCTCGAACTTCACCGAACTCGACGTGTGGAGTTACATCGCCCGCGAAGGCATCGAGCTGCCCGAGCTCTACTTCGCCCACGATCGCGAAGTCTTCCAGCGCGACGGCATGTGGTGGGCCACGGGCGAATTCTCCACCCCGCGCGAGGACGAGACCGTCACGACCAAGAAGGTCCGCTACCGCACCGTCGGGGACATGAGCTGCACCGGGGCCGTCGAATCGAGCGCCGATGACCTCGAGTCCATCCTCGCCGAGGTGGCCGCCACCACCGTGACCGAGCGCGGAGCCACTCGCGCCGACGACCGGATCTCGGCCGCGGCGATGGAAGACCGCAAGAAGGACGGGTACTTCTGATGACGACGACAACCACCACCGAAACAACCACCACCGAGGCGACGCCGACGTTGGACACGACGACGAAGACGCTGCTGCGCTTCGCCACCGCCGGATCCGTCGACGACGGGAAATCCACGCTCGTCGGCCGGCTCCTCCACGATGCGAAGGCGATCCTCGCCGACCAGCTCGCCGCCGTGACAGCGACCAGCCGGGAACGAGGATTCCTGGGAGGTGAGTTCGACTTCGCTCTGCTCACCGACGGTCTGCGGGCCGAACGCGAACAGGGCATCACCATCGACGTCGCCTACCGGTACTTCGCCACCGACCGTCGCTCGTTCATCCTCGCCGACTGCCCCGGACACGTCCAGTACACGCGGAACATGGTCACGGGAGCCTCGACCGCCGATGCTGTCGTCGTCCTCATCGACGCCCGCACCGGCGCGACCGAACAGACCCGCCGGCACCTCACCGTCGTCTCCCGACTGGGCATCCGCCACGTCGTCATCGCCGTCAACAAGATCGACCTCATCGACTATGACCAGGCGGCGATCGAGGCGGTCGAGAACGACATCAAGTCACTCGCCGACGAGATCGGCCTCGAGACCCCGCACCTCATTCCGATCTCCGCCCTGGCCGGGGACAATGTCGCCACCACCTCGGACAACACGCCCTGGTACTCCGGCCCGGCGCTGCTCGAACTCCTCGAGACCCTGCCGAGCACGGACGAGGACACCGCCGACCTCGAGGCCTTCCGCCTCGACGTGCAGACCGTACTGCGTCCGCAAGGGGGACTGGCACCGGGTCTCGACCCCGAGGAATTCCGGGACTACCGGGCGGTGGCCGGACAGATCACGGCCGGGCGGGTCAGCCTCGGCGATGAGATCGAGATCCACCCCGCCGGGCTGACAACGACGGTGACCGGAATCGATACCGCCAGCGGTCCCCTTGAGACCGCGAGTGCGCCGCTGTCGGTGGCGCTGCGGTTGGCCGATGACGTCGATACCGCCCGTGGCAGCGTCATCGGCGCAGCCGGCACCTTGCCCACCCCGCGCCGGGAACTGCACGCCGAGGTGTTCCCCTTCACCGCGGAGGGCCTGCGCACAGGGGATCGGGTGCTCGTCAAGACGGGGACGACGACCGTGAAGGGGATCGTCACCATCGAGTCCAAACGCAACCTCGAGACCTCAAAGACCGAACCCGCCGAGGTGCTCGCCGGCAACGACATCGGCCTGGCCCGGGTGAAGCTGTCCGCCGAGCTGCCGGTCCCGGACTTCCGCGACCACGGCACGGCCGGAGCCTTCGTCGTCATCGACCCGCAGACAGGGAACACCCTCGCTGCCGGAATCCACACCCCCGAGGCGGCCCCCGGCCCCGAATCCACCGAGGACCAGTCATGACGCTCTTCCTCCCACAGCAGCCGGGCACGGTGCTGCTCGTCGGTGCCGGACCGGGCGATCTCGGACTGCTCACCGTCACCGGTCTGCGCGCATTGGAACGCGCCGATGTCATCGTGGCCGACCGCCTCGGCGCCAGGTCGGTCATCGATCAGCTCGAAACCGAACGTGGTGCACCCCTCGATGCACAGATCATCGACGTCGGCAAGCTGCCGGGGCACCATCCGGTGCCGCAGAGCGGGATCAACGACATCCTCATCACACAGGCGAAGCTCGGCCACCGGGTCGTCCGTCTCAAGGGCGGTGACCCGTTCGTCCTCGGACGTGGGGGCGAGGAGGTCATCGCCTGCCGGGCCGCCGGAGTCGATGTCCGCGTCGTTCCCGGGGTGACCAGCGCGAACTCCGTTCCCGCGGTCGCCGGGATCCCGCTCACCCACCGAGGCGTCGCCACCTCGTACACGGTCGTGACCGGTCACGACCAGCTGGGCGAGATCGGCGGGGGACGCGACCACACCGTCGTCGTGCTCATGGGAGTGGGCACACTCATCAACTCGGCGATGGTGCTCGCCCGATCCGGGCGCGGTGACGACTGCCCGGTCGCGATCGTCGAAGACGGATTCGGGGAGAACCAACGAGTGACCATCGGAACCCTCGGCGACATCGCCTTCCGCGCGGCTCGCCGAGGCGTCCGGTCACCGGCCGTGATCGTCGCCGGTGATGTCGTGACCCTGAGCCCCTACGCCGATGGTGCGTTCACCCAGGCGACCGAGCCTGCCGCATCGGCATCCGAACTCGTGAGGAACCCATGACCTACATCATCGCCCAGCCGTGCGTGGACTTGAAAGACCGAGCCTGCATCGAGGAATGCCCGGTCGACTGCATCTACGAAGGCACCCGTTCCCTCTACATCCACCCCGACGAATGCGTCGACTGCGGAGCCTGCGAACCCGTGTGCCCCGTCGAGGCGATCTTCTACGAAGACGATGTGCCCGATGAGTGGGAGGCCTACTACAAGGCGAACGTCGAATTCTTCGACGACATCGGCTCCCCGGGCGGAGCGGCCGCCCACGGGGTCGTCGACAAAGACCACCCCTTCATCGCTGCTCTGCCACCGCAGAACACCGACGACTGACCAGCAGCGAGTCCTCGCTCCATCACACCGAGCGACTCCCCGCTCCACGACGACTGATCAAGGAAACCCATGCCTACTATTCCCTTCAGAGTGGCCATCATCGGTGCCGGCCCCGCCGGTATCTACGCAGCCGACCTGCTGACCAAGGCCGAACATGACCTGGAACTCAGCATCGACCTGTTCGAACGCCTGCCCTCACCCTTCGGGCTCGTCCGCTATGGGGTCGCCCCCGACCATCCGCGCATCAAGGGCATCATCAATGCGCTCATCAAGGTCCTCGACCGCGGTGACATCCGCCTGTTCGGCAACGTCGAATACGGGGCCGATATCAACCTCGGCGAGCTCACCGACCGCTACGACGCCGTGATCTTCTCCACCGGCTGCTTCGTCGACGCACCGCTGTCGCTGCCCGGGATCGATCTGCCCGGTTCCTATGGGGCAGCCGACTTCGTCAACTGGTACGACGCCCACCCCGATGTGGCCCAGACCTGGCCGCTGGAGGCGGAGAAGGTTGCTGTGCTCGGCAACGGCAATGTCGCCCTCGACGTGGCCCGGGTGCTCGCGAAGCAGGCCGATGACCTGCACACCACGGAGATCCCCGATCACGTCTATGAGGGGCTGAAGTCCTCGAAGGTCACCGACGTCCACATCTTCGGCCGCCGGGGTCCCGCGCAGGCGAAGTTCACGCCTCTCGAGCTGCGTGAACTCGGGCAGGTCGACGACGTCGACATCATCGTCTATCCCGAGGACTACGAGTTCGATCAGGGTTCACTCGAGGCCATCGAGTCGAGCAACCAGGTCAAGCAGGTGACGAAGACGCTCACGGACTTTGCGATGCGGGAGGAGACCGGGGCGAAGCGGCGACTGCACCTGCACTTCCTCCACGCGCCGGTGGCCATCCTCGGCGAGGATCGGGTGACCGGTCTGCGCACGGAACGTCAGGAACTCGACGGGACCGGTGGCGTCAACGGCACCGGAGACTTCCACGACTGGGACATCGATGCCGTGTACCGGGCCGTCGGCTATGCGGGTACGCAGCTGCCGCAGCTGCCCTTCGACGAGGCCAAGAAGGTCATCACGAATCACGAAGGACGCGTCGTCGACGCCGAAGATCAGGGCCGGGCCGCCGAGGCGGACGTCATCCCCGGCGTGTACACGACCGGGTGGATCAAGCGCGGCCCCGTCGGGCTCATCGGTCATACGAAGGGCGATGCGCTCGAGACGATCGGGCACATCCTCGACGACCAGGCCGCCGGGGCGCTCACCGAACCCCTGTACCCGGAAGAGTCCTCGATCGTCGAGCTGCTCGAGTCGAAGGGCGTCGACTTCACCGATTGGGAGGGTTATCACCGGCTCGAGGCCGCAGAGAAGGCCCTTGGTGTGGCCGAGGGACGTGAGCGGGTGAAGATCGCGACCCGTGAGGCCATGCTCGCCGAGGCGCGCGCCCACCTGACCGCGGACGCGAACTCCGGGAGCTGAGCGGGCCGATACGGCAGCCGAGACCCGAAGACCCAAATCCTCACATAGTGACCCTCAACGTTCCACCATTCGACCCCGAACACCGAAAAGACGTGTTCGGGGTCGTTTGAGTTTGTGACCTTGCCGTATAACCCAGCTATGTAATTGACATCACGTTTCGACAGGAGAAAGCTGGCGGCGGAAACTCAGCCGTCACTACCTAGGGAGGCCCTGGTGCCCTCACGCAATTCCCTGTCATCGGGCTCGCATACGAGCGTGACAGTCGTCCATGACAAAGGACTCAAACGCGATATCGGCAAGACCGGCCTGCTCTTCACCGGAGTCGGGTCGATCATCGGCTCCGGTTGGCTCTTCGGCGCCTTTGATGCCGCAAGCATGGCCGGACCGGCCGCGATCCTGTCGTGGGCCCTGGGCGCGGTCCTCATCATCTTCGTGGCACTCAACTATTCCGAACTCGGCGTCATGTTTCCCGTCGCCGGCGGTGTCGTGCGCTACCCGCACTATGCCTTCGGTTCGTTCGCCAGCTACACCAGCGGGTGGATCACGTGGCTGTCGGCGGCGGGAACCGTGGGCATCGAGGTGCTCGCCGCCGTCCAGTACGCCTCGAGCTACATGCCGTGGCTGATGGAGTCGAAGGAAGGCGTGCTCGTCCTCACGGTTCCGGGCATCTTCGTGAGCATCGCGATGGTCGCGGTCTTCTGCGTCATCAACATGTTCGGCGTGAAGTTCTTCGCCCAGTTCAACAACGTGCTCGTGTGGTGGAAGCTGATCGTCATCGTCCTCGTGTTCATCGGACTGGCGCTGCTGGCGTTCAACCCCGGTCACTTCCACATGCCCGAGTTCGGCGGTTTCGCCCCCAACGGCATCGCTCCGATCTTCGCGGCCCTGCCCGCGGCGGGCATCGTGTTCTCCTACCTCGGATTCCGACAGGGAGTGGAGTTCGCGGGTGAGACGAAGAACCCGCAGAGGAACGTGCCCTTCGCCGTCATCGGTTCGATCGTGCTCACCGGCATCATCTACATCCTCCTGCAGGTCGCGTTCATCGGCGCCATCCCCACCGAACTGCTCAAGGACGGTTGGGGCGGACTGTCGTTCTCGAACTCGGCGGGACCGTGGGCCGAGATCGCGATCATGCTCGGTGCGATGTGGCTGGCGATCATCCTCTACATCGATGCTGTCGTCTCCCCGGCCGACACCGGCCTGATCTTCACCGCGCTCACCCCACGCCTGTCGTACTCGCAGGCCCGCGTGGGCAATGCCCCGAGCGCGATGGCGAAGCTGAACAAGAAAGGCATCCCGTGGTTCGGTCTGCTCATCACGTTCATCGTCGCCTGCTTCCTGTTCTTTCCGTTCCCGTCGTGGGCGAAGATGGTCGGCTTCATCACCTCCGGCACCGTCATCTCCTTCGGCTCCGGACCGATCACGGTCGCGGCACTGCGTCGTCAGCTGCCCGCCCAGGAGCGTCCATTCCGCCTGCCCGGCGGGGACGTGCTCCCGTTCCTCGGATTCCTCGCCGCGAACCTCATCGTGTTCTGGACAGGGTGGGACACGAACTGGAAGCTCTTCCTGGCGATGGCGCTCGGCTACGTGGTCCTCGGCCTGCACTATGCGTTCAGCGATCGCAGCAAGATCCCGCCGCTGCAGTTCAAATCCGGTTGGTGGATGATCCTGTGGCTCGGCGGTCTGGCCGTGCTCAGCCTGTTGAGCAACTATGGCGAGGGCGCCATGGGCGTGCTCACGTTCGGATGGGGTGAGCTGGTCTGCACCATCTTCACCGCCATCGTCTTCTACGTCGGCATCAAGACCCGGCTCAAGTCGGACGAAGTCGTCACCAACGTCGAGAACACCAAGGAGACCGCAGCCGAACACATCGACGGGGAGTGAAGCCGTGGCAGAGCGTCAAATTCTTCGACGCTAGATAGCGAAATCCTCGCCGAGGCGGCCCGACCCCGTACATCCACGAACAGTGGGGTACGGAGTCGGGTTCGTGTTGACCGAAAGCGGGTTCAACGGTCCGTGGCAAGTGCACCGAACGTCAGGGTAGCTATCAATTCCGACACGATCGTTCGGCTCACCAGCGAGCGGGTCCAAAACCGGCGGAAAATTGCGCCATGACCCACTTCGCCGTCAAGAACAAACTGTGTACATCCCCGCTGGACTTCACAGAACACGCTGATGCGTGGATCGGCCAACTGGAGGCCGAGCTATCGAAGACCTATCCTGACGTCTCTCTCTGCTCGAGTACACGTTCTAGCGAGTTCAAAGGGGCGTTCGTCGACCTCGACACACTTGGGGTCAATCGTGAACTTAACAGTGGGCTCGGACTGCTTGTCGAGCAGGAAGGCACCCGCAACCAGTTCTTTGTAGTCAGTGACATCCCCATTGACGGCGACCTTTTCAAAACGTTGAGGAAAGCTGTTCAGCGAGCGTGCCAGAAAGCGGAGGCGGCAGCCACTGGTATCGAATGGTCGGCCATGCTGGTACAAACCCCGAAAATTCTCAGTCATCCGTCCCGGTTGGAGGGTACTCTTCGCATTGGGAAAATGACGCTGTGCGCTTCGGAAACTGACTTTACGGATGTCGTCTACCACTACGATTCCGGCAGCTCGATGTCGTCGGGCTACAAGTGGCAAGTTTCTCGCCCTATCTGCGTGGCTGGACATACAACTGCGTCGTCGAAGGAAAGTGCCATTAGCCGGGCGGGGCGAGAATTGCGTCGCCTGTGTGGCTTGCTTGCTGTTTCTTGGGGCGTACCTTATGAGATCGCGCACCCTCCAATGCCGCAATACGATCAGGAAGGGCCGCCCCAATACAAAGTTCGCCCTGGACTCAGGCTCCTTCAAGAAGCACCGGCTGTGGAGAAAAATGGAGGCGCATCCAGTGCCAAGCTGGACGGCAGATGCTTGGCGCCAAGCTGAAAGAGTAGAGCTCACAGCCGCCCTCGACATGTTCCTCGAAGCGGAATACGTCACTGCTCGTCATCCGTCCCTGTCCGCCGTCGCATACGTTGCGGCGATCGAAGCGATTGGCGACGGGCTCTTCACCGTCGAGCAATGCAAGTGTTGCAAGTCGATTCCGGGAGCGACGAAGAAGTATAAGGCGACCATTCGACTCGTAGTATCAGAACCCGTTGCTCAGAGACTAGACCGCGTGTACGGCTGGCGCTCGACCACAGTTCACCGGGGTTCACTTCATTCGACGGAAGTGAATGCGAGCCGTGGATGGGCGCATATGCTCAATCCTCGATACTCGGAAAATCTGACCGCCGTCTTACCGGAATTAAGAGAAGCCGCTCGGTCGCTGATAGAGCGCGGTCTCGACAATCAACTGCCCGAGTCTAGACCACTACACGACATCGGATGAACGGAAAGGTAGCTTCTCGGCTCACGCGTTGTCGCACTGTTGTGGAGAAGCCTTATGCCTCCACTGTTACCTCTATCGACGACGTGGGAGTAGTGGCCCATGTCGTTACGCTCCAAGGTCATGTGCCCTGAACGGTTGGACAACGTAGACCACTTCTTCTCCTTCAGACTAGCTGTCCGCCCCACCCTTAAACCGCGCAAAGTACTCCAGCGCCTCGAACGAATCCACAGCATCCGGGTTCGCCACCTTCCCCAGCGCATGCCCCTGGATAAGCCGCTTCACCGGGACCTCGAGCTTCTTGCCTGTCTTGGTGTGCGGGATCGCCGGGACCGCGATGATGTCATCGGGCACGTGCCGCGGTGACGCCTTCGAGCGAAGCTCCGAAACAATCCGCCCCCGCAAACCAGAAGACAACGAAACCCCCGACGCCAGAACGACGAACAACGGCATCCAGTACCCGCCGTCGGGCTGCTCGGCGCCGATGACCAGGGATTCGGCCACCTCGGGGATGCCGTCGACGACGTCGTAGATGTCGGCGCTGCCCAGGCGCACTCCCTGCCGGTTGAGGGTGGCGTCCGAGCGGCCGGAGATGATGACGCTGCCGTGGTCGGTGATGGTGATCCAGTCGCCGTGGCGCCAGACTCCGGGGAACATCGAGAAGTACGTGTCGCGGTAGCGCTCACCGTCGGGATCGTTCCAGAACTTCACCGGCATCGACGGCATCGGGGCGGTGATGACCATCTCGCCGACCTCGCCAACCAAAGACTGGCCGGAGTCGTCCCACGACTCCAACGCCACGCCGAGTACTGGCCGTGAGAGCTCCCCAGCCCAGATCGGACAGTTCGGAGCGGATCCGGCGAAGCCGCTGACGACGTCCGTGCCGCCGCTCGTCGAGGCCAGCTGCACGCGCTCGCCCACGGCATCGCGCACCCACGGGAAGCAGTTGGCAGGCACCGGGGCACCGGTGGCACCGATCGTCCGCAGCCCGGTCAGGTCGAACTCCTTACCGGGTTCGATCCCCGCCTTCATCCCGGCCAGGAAGATCCCGGGACTGACCCCGAGCACATTGGCCTTCGTGTCCGCGGCGATCTCCCACAGCCGGCCCGGCCCCGGATAGAGGGGACTGCCGTCGAAGCACACCGTGGTCGCACCGCCCACCAGCGCCGAGGCGACGAGGTTCCACATCATCCAGTTCGTATTCGTGTACCAGAAGAACCGGTCACCCGGCCGAATGTCGAGGTGGAGACCCAGCAGACGCAGGTGATCGATGACGACCCCGCCGTGGCTGTGCACGATTCCCTTGGGAATCCCCGTCGTGCCCGAGGAGTACAGCACCCACAGCGGGGTATCGAAATCGACGCGCGCGAACTCAGGTTCCGCATCCCCTGCGGTGATATCGTCCCAGGCGGTGAGGTTCGTGATCTGACCGTGTTCATCGGTGAATTCCTCGCCGAGGTTGCCCACCCCGACCACGGCGCGCAGGCTCGGCATCCGGTTGGCCAGATCCGCGACTTGGTCGCGGCGGTCGAAAGCCTGACCGTTCCACAGGTAGCCGTCGGCGGCGAAGAGAACGGTCGGTTCGAGCTGGCCGAGTTTCGTCCCGGCACCTTCGGCCGCGTAGTCCTGGGCGCAGGCGGACCAGAAGGCCCCGATTGAGGCGGAGGCGAGGAAGGCGATGAGGGTGTGGTGGGTGTTCGGGAGGTAGCCGACGACGCGGTCGCCCTGTTCGACTCCTTGGCCGCGCAGCCAGGCGGCGACGGATCCGACTTGGCGACGCAGCTCGCGCCAGGTGATCTCGGTGCGTTTGCCGTCTTCGGTGATGGTGATGATGGCCGGTTCGTCGGCGAGCTTGTCATCGAGGCCAGCCCGCAGGGCGTGTTCGGCGTAGTTGAGGCGGGTGCCGGGGAACCAGGTGGCTCCGGGCATGGATCGGTCGGCGAGCACCTCGGTATAAGGCTCGTCGGCGATGACGTGGAAGTAGTCCCAGACCGCACCCCAGAACCCGTCGAGGTCGTCCACCGACCACTGCCACAGATCGTCAAAGCTAGACATAGTCTTTCCGGTGCGCTGATTGCCAAAGTCGATGAAGTCGGCGATCTGCGGTCGCGGGGTCTGGTCAGGGTCGGGCAGCCAGATCGGTTCAGCGGTCAATTCTTCTCCTCAGCACAGCGGTGGGCGGTAGCTATAGCGGTCTCCACCAGCTGAAACGAGGCACACTCATTCCGCGGGGGAGACGTTGAGTCCACCTTACGCCGCCATCCCAGCGGCTTTTGCAGGCCGCCCAGAACGCAACTGCGCCGCTGAGAATTGTCAGCGGCGCGGTCGATAGGGTAGTGGGTTGAGCCTCAGCCCCACACGCCTCGAGTATCGTGAACGATCTTCTGCGTGAGCAGCGAAGCATCCAGGTTGATGAACTCATTGTGGTCGACGAGGAGGAGAACGATGTCGGCCTGCTCGATCGCAGTTTCGGTATCGGCCAGGGTCACGTTGTCACGGGACACCAGCTCGGCCGGAAGCTCTTCGATGTTCGGTTCGACGGCCAGAATCGTCGCTTCAGGAAGTTCCTCGGCAAGGCGATTGACGATCTGCCGGGCGGGGCTCTCACGCAGGTCATCGATGTTCGGTTTGAACGCCAGTCCGAGTGTCGCGATCTTCACTTCGTTGATGCGCTTCGCTTGAGGGATGAGCTTGTCCAAGACGAATCCGGGCTTGGAATCGTTGACATCGCGAGCGGTCTTGATGAGTGATGACTGCTCGGGTGCGGTAGCAACGATGAACCATGGGTCTACAGCGATGCAGTGGCCGCCGACTCCGGGTCCTGGCTGCAGGATGTTGACGCGGGGGTGGTGGTTGGCCAGCTCAATGAGTTCCCAGACATTGATGTCGAGACCGTCGGCGATCATGGACAGCTCATTCGCGAAGGCGATGTTGACGTCGCGGTAGGCGTTCTCGGTCAGCTTGGACAATTCTGCCGTCCGAGCATCGGTCATGAGGAACTCGCCCTCACAGAACAACTGGTAGAGGTCACGGGCGCGTTCGCCGGCGTTGCCGTTGAGGGTGCCGACGATCCGGTCGTTCGTACGAAGCTCGATCATGATGCGGCCCGGCAGAACCCGCTCTGGGCAATGAGCGAAGTAGATCGTCTTGGATGTGCCCTCATCGAGGGTCAGATCTGGACGCTCCGACAGAATCGTCTCGGCCAGGAACTCGGTTGCTCCGGGAGGTGAAGTTGATTCGAGGATGACAAGCTCGTTGCCTTTGAGGAGCGGTGCGATCTGCTTGCCGGCGGTCTCGATGTAGGACAGGTCAGGCTTGTGCCCATCTTTGAATGGTGTTGGCACGGCGACGATGTAGTTGTCGGCATGCGGGGTCTCGGTGGTCGCACGCAGATAGCCCTGGGAGACGACACCGGCCACCGTTGTCGACATATCGGGCTCGACGAACGGGACCTTGCCCTGATTGATGAGATCGACAGCTTTCTGGTTGATGTCGACGCCGACGACGTTCGCACCAGAACTGGCCAACACGGCGGCTGTAGGGAGTCCGATGTAGCCGAGTCCGATGACGGCGACCGAAGGTCGATTGCTCTCGGGGGAGGGGGTCATGATTCTTCTCTCTGAGTTCTAGCGTCGACCGTTAGCTGCGGTGGATAAGTACGGTCAGTGGCGAACGGCCTGCTTGGCACACAACAAATGAAATGTTATTGGATAATTACGAGACCGTGAAACGATTTTTGGCAAAAGCGCGAGTTAGTGATGCGGAACACCTGGTCAGTTAAGGTTCGGTAAATTTTCTTCACTCATGGATCATTTAAGGATCAGCCCGCTGTCGAAGTGTGGTTGAATCTTGTGGAAGCTAGAGGATTCCTCGGCATTCTGGCGGGCCCGGCCATCTGTCAACGGTCGGCCCGTTTTTGTACATCTGGAGCAAGTTTTCAACTGACGAAGGAGCCGCATTGAGCGCTGGCAAGTCTGGCATCACCCCAAAGGTCATGGTTGTCTATGGCACTAGGCCAGAGGCTATCAAGGTGGCTCCAGTGATCAAAGCACTTGAAGCGGATCCGAATCTTGAACCGATCGTCGTCGTGACTGCGCAACATCGTGAGATGCTTGATCAGGTCAACGAGGTGTTCCAGATCAAACCTGATGTCGACCTCAACCTCATGGCCCATGGGCAGACTCTCAACAGCATCGCGGGCAGCGTCATCTCGAAGATCGACGAGGTGCTCACTGAGCATGACCCCGACGCTGTTGTCGTCCAGGGCGACACGACCACGGTGATGGGCGCGGCGATTGCGGCCTTCAACCGGGAGATCCCGGTGGTCCATCTCGAAGCAGGACTTCGCAGCGGCGACATCAATTCGCCCTTCCCTGAAGAAGCCAACAGGAAGATCGTCTCCCAGATTGCACGTGTGCATCTTGCGCCGACTATGGTCTCGCGCGGCAACCTGCTTGCCGACGGGGTTCCTGATGAGAATATCCACGTCATCGGAAACACCGTCATCGATGCACTGCAGTGGGCTGTTGAACGCCCAGTGGAGTTCAGCCTTCCTGAGCTTCGAGCTCTCGAATCCGACGACCGCCGAGTTCTGCTGGTAACCACCCACCGCCGGGAGAACCTTGGCGACAACATGGTGAACATCGGCAAGGCCATGAGGCACCTGGCGACTCACTATCCTGATCTGCTCATCGTCTGGCCCGCGCACAAGAATCCGAAGGTTCGCGCCTCGATCGCGCCTCAGATCGAAGACCTTGACAATGTGATTTCCATCGAACCCGTCGAATATGGCGAGTTCTCGCACCTCATCAACGCTTCGGACATCGTGCTCACCGACTCAGGCGGAATCCAGGAAGAAGCCCCCAGCCTCGGTAAGCCGGTTTTGGTGCTTCGAGAGAACACAGAACGCCCCGAAGCCGTGGACGCAGGAACCGTAAAGCTTATCGGAACCGCAACAGAGAAGATCATCGCTGAAGTCTCACAGTTGCTCGACGACAGTAAGGCTTACCGGGACATGGCCAATGCCGTGAACCCCTATGGGGACGGCCACTCAGCCGGTCGCAGTGTGGATATCCTCAACGAGCTTCTCAGCGGCAGTTGAGACTCTGTTCAGAAGCAGTAATGTCCACGGCTGAAACCAAAGCTGTGGACATTACTGTTGGCCAACAATAGGTCGTCGTCGACACTCCATGTATGACTATGAGAGTCACGAACTTGGACGAAATTGAATCGGTCTGCTGAGTAGATTCGTGCTCCATCCGAAACGAGTCGCCGTTGCAGGTCGGTATCTTCGCCCAGCGTGCGATTAGCGAATGGGGTGCGTCGGAACAGTTCTCTGCTGCCCATCAATGTGGGTCCCATAACGAGATCGGTGAAACGGTGCTCGCGTTCGGGAAACCTGCACATGACGATGTCACGATTGCGCAGGTGTAGGTAGTGAGCCTGCTTACCGACGAGATCCGCATTCGAATAGCGCAGAGCCGCCAACTGGTCCGTCAGATAATGCTCACCGTAAATATCATCGTCGTCCATCTTGGCGATGACGTCACCTGACGCCGCTTCAATTCCGCGGTTAAGGCACGCGCCCAGAGAGTCTGATTCGAGGGCCTCAAGCAGCACCAGGTTTTCGATTCCCAGATCGGCTGCATGATGCAGTAGCTCCGGAGATGAAACGAACCCATGTTGGACGATGATGAGCTCTCGGTTCTCAAGCTTCTGCGCGGCGTGTGTTTCAAGGACGTTCCTGAGGTGTTCAGGCCGATTCGTTGATACCACGACAGACACTGAACGAGGAATCGGATCGCTGTACTCAACTCCGATAGAGTCCATGATCGACATCGCGCGATGAGTGTAGGTGTGTTCGTGCCAAATGCGCCGTTGCGCGAGATGAACTGTGCGGTCGCGCAATTCGCTGCTTCGGACGTATGCCCTGAGAGTAAGTTCGGCTTCTTCCTGGGTCTCAGGCTGGGGGAGCTCGGAAGGTGGGAAAAACCGCTTCGTTGCCTTGCTGGGCGTCGAAATTACCGGAGTTCCGGCAGCCGTGATCTCGAATATGCGCCTTGCACACATGCTTGGTGAGTCGACGACCGAGTTCACGTTGAGGAATACTTTGTAGTTTTTGTACGCAGTCAACAAGTTGCGGTAGGGCAACGATCCGACAACCCTGTCGGCAAGGTTGCCGGGAAATTGGTACCGCTCATCGTTGCCAAGGAACCGGGAGAAGATTTCAAGTCCGTGCTCCATCCGCGAGGACACTGTGTCTGCAGCTCCCAGAAGCAAATCCATTTGGGCCCGACGTTCAGGAAATTTGTGGGTGAAATACATCCCCGCGAACGCGATATCACGTGCGGCGAAGTTCTTTGACGGACGGACAGGAGAATGTATCGCAGGCTGGGCGGCAAAGGCCAGAGGGGCGATGCGGTCATGTCCAAGGTGTTGCCGGTACTTGTCTATCAGCCGCACGTCGCTAGTGAACACGACATCGAAAAGTTCGGCCAAAGGAAGGAAGTCATCGAAATGGGGCGGATCTTCCTTGTTCCAGAACACCGTGGGGATACCGCGATGGCGACAACTGTCCAACAGCTCGACAACCTCGGGGCTCGGGCCGGCTGTGCCGGTGAGCTTGAACTTCCAATCTCCGCCGTTGCCATTCCATGCAGACTCAATGAAAACGAAGTCGATCAAGTCCAGTTGCGATGCCCATCCAAGTCGGTTCAGTGGGACCGTCTCCCATTCGTAGCCGAAGCTCTCCGCTGAGAACTCGTCGAGGATGGTGCCTACCCTGAGGCCGTTGAAGACGGGCCGACGGTTGGGCCTCGGAGCTGCAGGGAACGCCTCTTGCAGGTTGTCGGAAGTAAGCTGGTCAGCCGGTCTGCCGTCGGCAACTCCTCGGTCAAGATTCCGGCGTCGCCTCCACTTCAGGAATTGAGCAGGGCCGCCTTGGCGCAGATGCCAGAGTCCGGTCCTCACAGTATGAAGCGGAGTGGGAGGCACAGTGTGGTCCTTTCGACCTGATAGGAATCACGCGCCGTCTGGTTTAGCGGAGGCTCGGTTCAATAAGGCGTGATCAATACGGCGGTTTATCCCACTCTACTTGCAGTGGGTCAACCGAAAATGAAACCAATTCTTAACGCTTTCGACTGCCTTCCTGTGCGAAAGCTGTTAGCCCCAATAGTACAATCAAGAGGTTGCAAGAAGCTCAGTCGGCTGTTGTGAGATGCACGCCATAATCCTAGGCTGAACTGAGTCGGACCATGGACGTCGAGAGAAATGAGGACAGTGGGAAGCAGCTCAGGGCCCATTCCCTCACGGACCCCAATGAGGCGTCACGGCAGAGCCATGGCGCTGTCACTCATCGACGGTCTCGTCTTCGCGTTCCTCGTCGTAGCGATGACGCTGGTGCGATACGACTTCCACACTGAGCTCGTCAATGCATTGGGCATGTTCGTCTGTTCGGCGATCGGCCTGATCGTCTTCCTCATCGGCGGGCCGTTGGCGATCTACCGTGGCCGCTACCGGCGCGGCTCAACCGATCAGTTCGCCGCGATCGTGGGAACGGTCGCATTGGGCGTCGGCATCATGTGGGTTGCGGAATTCGCGCTCGCCAGCGAACTGCTCATCCCGACCAGTGTCCCCATCACGGCGGGAGCGCTCATGGTGGTGGTCAAGAGTCTCGAGAACTGGATTCGTCGCAACATGAGGCAGCGCAGCCTCACCACGTCCGGCGCATCTCGGCCCACGATCGTCGTCGGCGCGGGCGACCAGGGCATGCTCGCCCTCGATATGATCGCTCAGGACTCGCACAACGAATTCGTCGCCGTCGGCATCCTCGACGACGACCCTGCCAAGCGGCATCTGCGCTACAACGGAATTCGCGTGCTCGGACCGATCGCCGACATCGCCGCCCATGTCGATCGCACCGGTGCCGGTGCAGTCATCATTGCGATCTCTGACCTGCCTCCCGAAGATCTCTCCCGCATCGTGTCGAATCTCGAATCCCGGCCGGTCGAGATCAAGATCATGCCGAAGCTCTCGGACTCCGCGCTGGCCCGTCCCGAGCCGGACGCCCATGACGTCGCCGACCTGCGTCACCGAAGCTTCCGCGATGTCAGCCTCGAAGACCTCATTGGACGCAAACCGATCTCAACGAATATCGACGACATCGCCTCGGCGATCACCGGCAAGGTCGTGCTCGTCACCGGGGCGGGCGGTTCAATCGGCTCACAGCTGTGCCGCCAGGTCGCCCGCTTCGACCCGGCCCGACTCATCATGACCGACCGGGACGAATCCGGTCTGCACGCAACCGAGCTCGGCCTCGAAGGTTCAGCCCTTCTGACCAGTGACGACCTCGTCCTCGGAGACCTGCGAGATCCAGCATTCATCGACGCGCTCGTCGCCGAGGCGAAGCCGGACATCGTCTTCCACGCCGCGGCCCTCAAACACCTGACTTTCCTCGAGCGCTTTCCGGAGCAGGCAGTGCGCACGAACGTCGGAGCCAGCCTCGACTTGCTCAACGTGGCGGTGGCTCACGACGTCGATGCCTTCGTCCACATCTCCACCGACAAGGCCGCCGGCGCGACCTCGGTGCTGGGACGGACGAAGTTCTCCATCGAGCGGGCGATCGCCTCTGTGGCTGCCGCAACCGGGCGACGTTATATGTCGGTGCGATTCGGCAACGTGCTCGGTTCTCGGGGATCCGTGCTCGAGACCTTTGTGGCTCAGGTGGCGGCCGGCGACCCCGTCACTGTCACCGACCCCGAGGTCACTCGCTACTTCATGACTGCCGATGAGGCATGTGAGCTCGTTCTGCAGGCAGCGGCGATCGGCGGCCCTGGAGAGACCTTGGTCCTCGACATGGGCGAACCGATCCGCATTGATGACCTGGCCAAACGAGTGATCGCACTGTCGGGTCGCACTGATGCGCAGATCGTGTACACCGGTCTGCGCCCGGGGGAGAAGCTCACTGAAGCGCTGCTGTCGCCAGGTGAAGTCGACAGCAGACCCAATCATCCGCTGATCACTCAGGTCCCGATCGCTCCGATCGATCTGGAGAAGCTCGGTGCTCTGGTCGCCGAATCTCGTGACCCGCAGGTCTTCACTCACCGATCGGTCCTCGAGGAGCGCTTGACGAGCCTCCTCGACTCCGATGCAGTCCCGGTCACCGATGACGCGACGGCGGCCATCGAACCGGCAGTGACGTCATCAAAAGCCTCCGAGCCGGGAGCAGATCCTCATGACACCGGAGTCGGCCTCTGATGGCTCTTCAGTCGCTGGTGATCCTGGTTGTGGCCGCGGTGGTCACGGCTCTCAGCGCCTTCATCGCCTTCCCCTTGCTGCGTAGAGCGGGGGTCGTCGATGTCCCTTCTCATCGCTCTTCACATACGCTGTCGACCGTACGCGGCGGGGGGATCGCCATCGGCTGCGGCATCACCGTGGCCACGATTCTCGCCATGGTCTGGAGCGTTAGCGAAGACGGTGTCTTCGGCCTGGGCGGCGTCCTCCTGCCGATCGGTTTCCTGGTGCTGACCTGGTGCTATTCGGCCATCGGGATGAGCGACGACCTCGACTCCCTGCGCCCTGCCGGGCGACTGATCGGACAGGTCATCCTGGCTCTGTTGTTCAGCGCGATCATCGCGATGTTCTCCACTCAGGGAATCGCCCACGTGATCGCCTTCGCCGTCATCGGAGTGACCACGGTCAACGCCGTGAACTTCGTCGACGGGCTCAACGGCTATGTCACCGAATGGACCATCGTCACGGCCGGATGGTTCGCCTTCGTCGGCTCCTGGGTGGGTGAGAACGATATCGCTCTGCTGGCTCTGGCGCTGGCCGGTGCTGCTGTCGGTTTTCTCCCGTTCAACCTCGGTCGGGCCAAGGCATTCCTCGGAGACACGGGAAGCTACGGAATCGGAGCGGCCGTCTTCGCTCTTGCGGTGTGGCTGTTCGTTCAGGGAGTGCCGATCGTCGTCATCATCGCTCCGATGATCTTCGTCTTCTTCGACGTCGGACTCACTCTGGTTATGCGACTCTTCCGAGGAGAGAACATCCTCTTGCCTCATCGAGAACACATCTACCAGCGGATTCAGCAAGCGGGGTGGCCGCACAGCTCCGTTTCGCTTTTCCACGCCGCGCTGAGCGTCCTTGCCTGCATTATGGCCATTCCGACCCTCATCAGCGGAAATACGGCGACGACGTACCCGGCTCATGTGTTCTGGGTCGGTTTACTTGCTCTCTACGCGCTTCTGCCCATGTGGTTGAACCGTCGAGCACGTACGGAGGCGGTCACCGCATGAGAATCGTTCTGCTCAGTCATTACTACTACCCTGAGGTCGGCGCACCGCAGCGACGGTGGCGGATACTCGTCGACCATCTGCGCGCCGCAGGACACGACGTCATCACGGTGGCACCGCACCCGCACTACCCGTATTCCGACCGGAACGGATTCTTCGGCTCCAAAGTTGGGCGGGGGCGCCGTCGAGTCGACGTGCGCCTCGACGGTACCTGGGACACCGGAATCGACGGTGAGCGGATCCTCCGGGTGCCGTACTTGCACAGCGGATCGTCTATGGCTCGTCAGCTGCTCGACCAGACGGTGTCAGCGACAGGCGCGATGTCGGCGGTCATCGATCGGCTGCGAGGCAGAATGCGCCCCGATGTCATTGTCTCTACGACTCCGGCACTGCCGTTTCTGCTGGCCGGCGACACTTTGTCGCGGCTGCTGCGGGTGCCGCATATCGCTGAAGTCCGCGATGCGTGGCCCGACCTCATTTCGGAGATGAACCTGGTGACTGGAGCCGTTGGGAAGTATCTTCCCGGGTCGCTGACGCAGCGTCTCGAACATCGACTGCTGCCGGACCTGCTCACTCGTGCTCAACGGCGTGCAGCGGTCGTCGTCGTCACCACGGAGGGTTTCAAACGTCGCTTGGAACAGCGTGGGGTGACCGCCGAGGTCGTCCGCAGCGGAGTCTCCCCGGCGGAGCTGGAAGGTGCGTCCGGGCTGACTGCAACAGGAGCGATTCCCCTCGTCCCCACGGTAGAAGAGACGGGCAATGCCGACGGCGATGTCACTGGCATGGCTGAAGGCGAACGCAGTGAGCTCAACCTGCTGTATGTGGGCACTGTCGGGCGATCTCAGGATCTCAGCACCTCGATTCGTGCTCTGGCTCGCACCGAGGGTGTGCGACTGCGAATCGTGGGCGATGGCGTCGATACTGTCGAGCTCAAGACCGTCGCTTCCGCGTACGATCTTCCGGTCGAGTTCCATCCCCAGATCGCAGGTGCCGAACTCGCGGCCCATTGGGAGTGGGCAGATGCCGGGCTGGTCAGCCTCAGCTCGCTCGACTCCTACGAATGCACAGTGCCGTCGAAGCTCTATTCACTGATGGCCCGTCGAATCCCAGTCCTCGGTGTCGTCGCCGGTGAGGCCGCCGACATCATCACAGCCACCGCGGCAGGAGAAGTTGCGGTTCCCGGTGACGTCGATTCCGTAGCCGCGGCGATGAAGAGGATGCGAGAACGAGTCGAAGCCGGTGAGGAATTCGGATCGAATCCGGCCTCAGGTCTGAACCCGCACGACTGGGTGGTTCGGAATGCTTCGGCAGCCGCAATGGGTCGCACATACGAACGGGTCCTTGAGCAGGTGGTTTCGTGAACCTGCGCTTCCTCGCACGACAGCTGACGAACGTTGTTCTGACCACCGCTGGTCATATCAACGACGACCGGGTGTTCTTCGGAATGCAGTTGGCACGTCGACTGCCTGGCCCTGCCTCGCGCTTCATCGGACAAGCACTCGGACAACTGCCGGGCGACGCCACTCGGGCGGCATCCGCGTGGCTGCTCGGAAAAGAGACGACAGCGAAGTCATTGGTCGCCGGATCTCCCTCGCCTTCGCGCCTTCTCGGCGAGATCGCACTCAATCTGGGACTCCTCGACGCGGCCGAATCGATCGCAGCTGCCGTTCCCGGCGCTCATGCACTGTGCTCACGTATCGAGTGGACCAAAGGGCACATCGACGAGGCCATCGCAGTCCTGCCAGACGGCGCGCGCCGGACACGCCTGCTCGATGAGCGACGGAGTCTCCAACCTCAATGGTGGCCGGAAGTGTCGAGCCATGTCACGGCTCGGCGGGCACGCGGCAATGCCGACCTTGATCGAGGTCAGCATCCGACGGCGCTGCATGTGTTGACGAATTCCCTGCCGCACACCCGCTCCGGCTATACCTACCGCTCTCATGCCATCCTCACCACTCTGCGGGACGCCGGCCATCAAGCGGCCGCGATCACACGCCCGTCGTATCCCGTGACCATCGGACGACTGAGCCAGGCGCCGGTCGAGATCGTCGACGGGGTCGAATACATTCGTGATGTCCCGCTGAGACCGCGGCCCACGCCATCCGAACGGCTGAGCGAGCAAGCGAATCACATCGCTGCGGAAGCCCACGAACGTAGTGCTGAGATCCTCCACACGACGACGCACTACGTCAACGGCATGGTCACTGGTGCGGCCGCGAAGACAGCGGGCCTGCCATGGGTCTACGAAGTCCGCGGAGTCTTGGAAGAGACATGGGCAGCTGCCGGCGGCAGTCCGGAAGAGCGCTCTGCACGTCGGGACAGCCAACGCTTCGCACTCATGCGAGCCAAGGAGATCGAAGTCGCATCGGCAGCCGACGCAGTCATCACCTTGGGCGAGACGATGCGTGAGCACCTGATCGCTGGGGGAGTGCCAGCCGAAGCCATCACTCTCATCCCGAATTCGGTCTCCGAAGCCGTTGTCGACACCGATGTCACCCGCACTCCGGCCGAGGTGAGAAGGAGCCTTGGCCTGCCAGAAGATGGAATCTGGGTCGGCACAGCAGCGTCGATCGTCGGATATGAGGGCCTCGACGACCTAGTCGACGCCGTGATCCTCGCCCGAAGCCAAGGGACGGACCTGCGGTTGCTGATCGCCGGCGACGGTGTCGCACTGCCGGTACTGCGCGAACGCGCAGCTGTTCTGGATGATAACGCCGTCTTCACCGGACGGGTCTCCCAAGTCCAGGCAATTGAGTACCAACTTGCGCTCGATGTCATTGTCGTGCCGCGTAAGGATGAACCAGTCTGTCGCTTGGTCACGCCGATCAAGCCGATTGAAGCGATGGGCCTTGCCAGACCCGTTGTCATCTCCGACCTGCCGGCACTGCGTGAACTGGTTCCAGGCAGCGCAGGATTGGCGACACCGCCGGAAAACCCGCAGAAGCTCGCGGAACTGCTGTCCGAACTCGCCGCCGATAACACTGCGCGGGCAAGATTCGGAGACAATGGACGAGCACACGTTCTTGCAACTCGCAGGTGGAAGGAAATCGGACGACGATATGGGCAGGTTTATTCTCAACTCATGGGGAGTGATGCGCGATGAGTGAGACAAAGAACCCCCTCGGGCTGAGCTCGATCCCGTCCGTGTCGAGTGACGGCCTCGTGCCTGTCGGACGACGAGCGAGCCTGCGTAGCTACCTCGTCGCACTGTGGAACCGCCGCCACTTCATCATCGCCGAGTCTCGAGCCAAGATGTCGAGCTCGACGAGGAAGAACATACTTGGTTACGGGTGGCTCTTCTTAAATCCGTTACTTTCCGTACTCGCATATTGGTTCATCTTCGGATTCATTCTGCAAACCGCACGAGGCATCGATAACTTTCTCGGATTCCTTGTCATCGGTGTATTCTTCTTCGGCTACACAGGTAAGTGCATGACCGGCGGAACGGGAGCCATCCGAGCGGGAGCATCGATGATTAAGGGATTCCAGTTCCCCCGCGCCGCACTACCAATTTCAACAGTCGTCCGCAACTTCCTGGACTTTGTGCCAACCGCGCTTGTCATGGTTATCGTTCTTGCCGTTGTTCCGCCACTTGAAGAGATCACCTGGCGTGTAGTACTTGTGATCCCAGTTATTGCTCTGCAGACAATCTTCAATGTTGGCCTTGCGTGTTTTCTAGCCCGTCTCGGTCATAAGATTCCTGATCTCACGAACTTTATGACGATTATTAGCAGATTCTGGTTGTATGGCTCAGGCGTTTTCTTCTCAATCGAGGACCGCCTAGCTGATCACCCTGCCCTTCTAGCGATCATGCAGTACAACCCAATGCATGCCTACCTAACTTTGGTGCGCAATTCGCTGCTCTACGGAATCGATTCGGATCCGAAGATGTGGATAGTCGGCATGGTATGGGCATTCGGTCTTCTCATCTTCGGTTTCCTGTTCTTCTGGAGAGGGGAGGAAAACTATGGCCGACTCTGAAGTCCAAGAACCAAATATCATTGCGGAAAACGTCCAAGTCCGCTATACCGTCAACACCAACGATCCTGGTAGCAGGGCAACGGGTATCCGACGCCTGACGAACAGGCTCGTTGGGCGGCAGGGCCAGACCACCGTGCGAGCGCTACGGGGGGTCAACTTCGTTGCCCGTGAAGGAGAAATGGTGGGAATCGTCGGGGCCAACGGCTCCGGAAAATCCACCTTCCTGCGCAACGTTGCTGGGGTCGAACAACCAGATCGGGGCCGAATCCTCGTCCGTTATCAGCCACTTCTGCTCGGTGTCAGTGCGGCCCTGCAACCTGCGCTGTCGGGAAGTGAGAACGTGCGCCTCGGATGTTTGGCAATGGGATTGTCTCCCGAAGAGGCCGTCGAAGCCTTTGATTATGTCGTTGAACTCTCGGCACTGGGATCGGCTATCCACCGGCCAATGGGAACCTATTCCTCGGGTATGGGTGCCCGACTCCGATTCGCCATCGCCTTGGCTGCGCGACCGAAGATTCTGCTCATCGACGAGGCCCTGTCGACAGGCGACGCGACCTTTGCCGAACGCAGTGAACGCGCAATGGACGAGCTTCTTGCCGAGGCAGGAACGGTTCTGCTCGTCAACCATGCTGCAAAAGTGATTCAGGAGCTGTGCACCCGCGCAGTCTGGATGCACCGAGGCGAGATCCTCATGAATGGCCCCGCCGAGGCTGTCGCCGAGAAATACCGCTGGTGGGCGTGGAATGTTGCCAAGGGTAAGGACGACATCGCAGACAAACTCCTTGCCGATGTGGTGAGCAACGCGGTGAAAGAGGAGATCAATATCCTCGAACCTGAACTCATCAAGAACCCCATCCCACGGCACGCAGCGCGCCCATCTAAGAAGAAGTCCGCTCCTGCACGCCACGTGAAGCGGCAGCACACTGTCGACGAAGTCGAAGAGACACCGGCTCCGATGTTGGCCGCTGCCGAGGAGCAGGTCTGGCCCAAATCATTTGACGCTGAGATGCCAAAGGCCAAATTCCCGGCCCTGCCCAAGCCGGCTTCTCAGGCGGTAAGCGCCCCACGAATCACCGACGCCCCGCCGCTGCGTTTGAATCCCAGCAAGAAACGTGTCGTTCTGCGCGCCGCGAACCCGCATGATCGTGCGTCCGCAGTTGCCGCCGCGGATGATTTCACCGGCCGAAGGCTCGCTTCTCGTGCCCGCAAGATCGCCGATGAAAGGTACGAGGAACGACAGCGTTTGCGTCAGGTAGACGAGGGTCCTGCCCTCCATCAGGATTCGCGCCGATGAACATCGCAATCTTCGGTTCATGCGTGAGTCGTGATACGGCCGAGGTCATGTCAGACGTTCATGTCGTGGAATACGTTGCGCGGCAATCCGTGGTTAGTTTAATAGCGCGCCATGGATCATCCATGCGTGAATTGGAACGCCTCCAATCGCCGTTCCAACAAAAAATGGTCACGGGAGATCTGATGGGGAACGGAGCAGCGCGACTGATTCTAGCCAGGGAAGAAGCCGACGTTGTTCTCATCGACTTGGTGGATGAGAGAAGGGGATTCTGGCTGTTCCCAGACAACACGGTCATGACTAACTCAATCGAGGTCGAATCCTGTGGCGCAGCACGTTCAGCTCGAAGGCAGGGGGCTCGTTTGGTGCGTTTCGGTAGCGATGAACATTTCGAATGGTGGAAGCTCGGGTTCGCAGCCCTGGAGGCTGAGCTGAGAAGCCAGTCTCTATGGGATAGGTCCATACTATTGAAGATTGAATGGGCGGCAGCGTTCGAGGGCGCGAAACACCCGCACAGTACACTGCTCTCGAGCGTGGGGCGTGCACAGCGAATATTACGACGTGGTGCCAAACAAGCAGGCCGGAGCTTCGCGAGAGGAGATGGACTTGGAAAGCTCCTGAAGAACGTGGCCAACGTGTCACCAACCGAGGCGGAAGAATTTGCAAGACGAGCTTCCGAGGCGAATCGCACGTACAAGAGATATTACGCACATGCTAGCCGCATGACTTCTTTTACAATATCTCGCCAAAGTGAGTCTGTTCGAATCTCTCGCGATCACAAGTGGGGACCTCAGCCATTTCACTATCGAAATCAGGACTATCAGGAAATCGCAGCTGAGATACGACAGGTATTCAAAGAATTCGGAGAATGAGCTGATGATGACATCCGAGTCGCCAACTATCGAACCGCTCGAAATTCGAAGAGGTGTAGTAGAACCCATTTGGCTTGTCCGCACAGGACGCTCATTAGAGTCGGTAGAAGTTTGCTAAGCAGACGAGACTCGTATAAAAAACCCGTAATACCGCATCGGTCTGATGTCTACGTGAATCACGATGGAGTGAACCGTCAGAGAAGATCAAATCGTCAGACAGGCAAAATAGGAACTTCTACGAAGCAGAAAGTGGAAAAATGAAAAGAGTGAATCTCTTAGTTGCCGTGGCAACGGTGTGTGGACTGGGAGCACTTCTCTTGGAGGTTGTGTCTACTAGAACATTTGGGATAGATGCCGTACTGATCCTACTGATTCTGCTAACGGTCGCAGCCCTATCGATGTCGCTACGAGTAACGATACGTGGCGAACGCCAGCACCGTTGGGCCTTATCAAGGCGAGTAACAAACTTAGAGAACGAACTGACTTTGAGACGCCAAGAGCCTTCTGTGAACGCGGAATTGAGCGGCAAACTTTCGTCCGCGGGAAGTAAGAAATTCGTGGATGATAGCTATCCTGCGCTAGCGCCTATTTACGACCGCATCCATGCTTTGGAATCAGAACGAAACCAGGCGCGCTAATGAAACCAAGAAAATCTATCACAAGCACTAAATACGACGAGGACCGCCTAGATGTCGAATTCTAACTCAATCCCTCTGGTTGGTTTCCGAAGCAACCTCAAATCGCCTAACGAATGGTCTGTCACGCACGAAGACCGAGTGCGTGTCAGATTGGACTCACAAGGTCGGACTGAAGTAAACACGGCCTCTGCAGAATCAATCTACTTTATTCTCAACGGCCGGCCTAAACACTTTAAGAAGCTCACACTCGACGATGATGCAGCAATAGCCGCGGATTGCGCGTTCATCGTGGAACTCAAAGCAGCGTCCAATAGCAGTCTTCGTCCAGAACTTCACATTCTCGAGTACAACGAACTAGGAGAAAGACTGGGCACCACCGTCGTAAGAGCTGGTGATCGGACCCTCTACACACCTGGAGCATCAGTAGCCTGGGTTATGCCCACAATCCGACTACGCGGTAAAGGAGAGTTCGTCCTCGACGAAGTTTGTATCGATAAGGTAGATCGGCCCAATAATATTCCCTCTGCTACGAGTGTATCGGTCTCATATGCAGCTGATAACGCACACGGCGACAATCAACGGGATTCGTTATTTGACCTGCAAAGATCGCTGAATACTGCAGTAGAAGCTGGTCGTAGCGCTCAGCGGAATCTTGAGGAAATCCGTTCGAGCGTAGAACGAGATGTTATCGATGCCGAAGCCGGCAGCACCGCTACGGGGAGGTCCATAGCCTCGAGACAATTGAGCAGAGAGCTACTCCTCGAGTTGGCGTCGACGTTGCCCCAAAGCAATGGTTCAGAATATTTCTCGAGAAAACACCCATATCATGTGGCTATCATCACTGACGAATACATGTACAACTTCTATAGGGATGCTTTCGAGCAGGTCACCTATGTCAAACCTTCGACGGTGGATGACGTTCTTTCCGAAGGCTTCGACATTCTGCTTTACGTTTCTTGTTGGAAAGGCCTGGCGAACGAGGATTGGCGCGGCGTCAAGTTCAGAGACGAACCCCGGAGCGCGCTGGATAGACTTATAGGCTATTCAAAAAAGCATGGAAAACTCACAGTCTTTCAGTCAATCGAAGATCCAAGCAACTTTGAATATTTCCTGCCGGTGGCGGAGAAGTTCGATTTTGTATTTACATCCGATTCTGATTGCATAGATCGTTACCGCGAGACTCTAGGGCACGACCGTGTTGCATATTTGGAATATGGAGCTAATCCTCATCTGAACAATCCAATTGGATCTTACAGGCACGCAATCAACAAAGCCTTTTTCGCAGGCTCCTATCCCAAGCGCTACCAGGAGCGCATTGAAGATATGCATGCAATATTCGATTCCGTATTATCAACTGGCGATAATCTTACCTTGATCGATCGCAATTTCGGAAACGAAGAATATGCTTTTCCGCAAAAGTATTCCGATCTGGCTTTAGAGCCTGTCCCGCACGACGATCTCCAGCGAATCCATAAACTGTTTCGATGGAGTTTGAACTTCAATTCAATAAAATCGAGTCCGACAATGTGCGCGATGCGAGTATATGAGCTGCAGGCGCAAGGCAAGGGTTTAATTTCCAACTATTCCAACTCTGTCTTTAACAAGTTTCCAGAAATTCGAATAGTCGTTGAACCTGAACAACTAGACAGTCACTTTAGCTCTTCCATTACGATGAGCGAGTTGAAGAACAATGAGGCGCAGGTAAGAAATGTAATGACTAGCCGGACGGCGTTCGACATATCGTCACGAATGCTGGAGTTTGCGGGATTGGACGAAGGTGGTCATTACACGGATAAATCTGTTGTACTCTTTGTCGCCCATGCTGATGATCGTCTTAAGGAAGAGATTGAGAATCAATCATATCCAGGGGTCAAACTAGTAGAGTCCACGGACGAGCAGTTTGCATCAAAAGCCGCTGAAGCTGCAGACTACATAGGATTCGTATCGTATGAGAATTCCTACGGCCCGAACTATGTACAAGATCGCATTAACGCGTTCAAGTACACAGATTCTAATTTTGTGACGCAGTCTTCGACCGTGCAGGCGGAAAAGGTTGTTGGTCGGGCTCACGAGTATGTTTCAGATGCGACTGTCGCTATGACCATATATTCGAATCGAGCCCTGACTCCTCAAGCACGACTCGAAATACTACGTGGATCGAATCCAGATTTGGGGAATGGCTATGCGATTCCGCCGTTTGAATCCTCTGTTCGTCAGCACGTACATACCGCATCGAAGAATTCTAATGACAACTTCGATCTGACGATTATCGTTCCGATCTATAACGCCGGCCATTTCCTCGAGACTAAATGCGTACCGAGCATTCTACGAAATGCGAGGAGCGACCGATTTGAAATACTTTTGATCGACGACGGTTCGACGGACGGGATCACCCCTGAAATCTGTCGGCGTCTTGAGCGTGAGATGCCCAACGTTCGTGCATTCCTCTTTGAGCCGGGGGGTAGCGGCAGTGCTTCACGTCCCAGGAACAAGGGTATAGAGATTGCCAGCGCGCCGCTGTTGGCTTTCCTAGATCCGGATAATGAAATTTCGGATGGGGGCTATGATCGACTACTCGAACTACTCGAAACTGCTCGATCTGAATACAACGAAGTGAAATTCGTATCCGGCTACCAAGTGAAAGTTGCCGCTTCGACTACGGTGACCGGCCGTCATACAAACCAAAGCATGTCTGTAATCCGAGACTTCCGTGGCAGCTACTTCGAGCGAGGACGATTCCCTGTAGTCTCGACGCAGGCTGCAGTGATGGATAAATCACTCTTCGAAGACGGTGAACTTCGTTTCGTGGAGAAGGCAGCAGGGCAAGACTCTCTGTTTGGGTGGCTGCTACTTCTTAAGGCTGGAGACGGGGCGTTTACAAACGATGTGCACCTCATCTATTACGCCGAGCGGCCTGATTCTGTTACGAATACAGTTGATCTCTCCTACTTTGAGAAGAAGCTGATTATGGAAGAAGCTCAAACGGAGACACTGAAGCGCCATCAGCTAATAGATCAGTATGTCAGTCATCATTTCTACAATTTTTTGGAGAATTGGTATGTGCCAAAATTGAATCTTGTGACTGAATCTGATCGAAACGATGCAATTGAAATAGTGAACAAAATTGCAGGTCTGTACGGCCTGAATATTGATGTGAACGACCATATTATCGTCGACAGTGAGGACGCGCGATGAAGAAGATCGCACTTGTTGGATATTTTGGATGGGGAAACTTCGGCGATGAACTGTTCTTGAAAGTTCATCGGCAGGAGCTTGGTAAGGAGTACGAGCTCAACGTAGCCAATGACCTGCTGGTCCAACCATATTTTTCGAGACCAGTGTCGGAGATTGTAGACGAGTCGGACGCTATTCTCATCGGTGGTGGCGATTTGCTCAACCCACTGCGAGTGAGTGATCTTTATTGGCAGACTGAATATCTTAGGAAGCCTACATTTGTCTACGGGCTTGGTGTTCCAAATCAGCCATTTAGGCGGGAGCACGTGTTGGATGTTTATCGGCGTTTCTTCGCGCACGAGAACTGTAAACTGATAGTCGCCCGGGATGTTGAGAGCTATAACTGGATCAAAGAGAACCTTGATCCCGGCGATAAACTGACATGGTACCCGGATCCAGTCTGCGCTCTCGACCGGCCGAGTCCCGGCAAGAGTGAAAAGGATGTATTCGGCGTCGTCATGCGCGAGCACCGTTCTCGTAGCGACGATTTGAGTCATCTTGAAGCAGCGATTACTCGAGCTCGTGACATGGGCTATCGAATACGGCATATTGCACTTGCGACTGATTCCCTTGGAGAGGGCGATCTCGCCCTTGCACGCGAGCTTGCTCAGCCGGGTGACGAGGTTGTTCATTCGGAGTCGTTAGACGAACTCTGCGTCGAAATTTCCAAGGTTGGATTGTTGGCAACTATCAAATTCCACGGTCTAGTCGTCGCTACGATGTACGGTGTGCCCGCCGTTGCCATGTCTGTAACCCCGAAGAACCGAAACTTCCTCAGGATGATCGAACGGCCTGAGATGCTTGTCAGTTACACAAATGAGGGCCTTGCTGACAGGATTGTAAAGTATCCTTCACGGGTTCATCAGAAAGTTCGGGCGTCTCTGTACTACGGTGCACGAGACGGGTACCAGTTGTTACGAAAAGAACTCGCTAAAGCACTGAGCGGTTCATAAACGACGATAACGTTGCGTAGTCGAACAAGCTGCTAGCTTCGGGCGGCCCGGATTCTAATTTTTGAAATGCGCTTGGGCCGCCCGCACTGTTGTCGGCTTCATCTATTCGCGCGTCCCCGCTGAATTTCTTCGCCCAACCCCACGAAAGAGTTGGCGCCGACACTTTCAAGAGAATAATCGTCATCAAACAATGTCGTTGATAAGGGGATAGCTAGAAATGGGTACTTGGCGCGAATGTCAATTAGTCTGAGAAAGGTTATCCAATGAGCGGATACGTACTAGCTGTTGGCGATGAGTCAAGGATTCGCCGGGTCTCTCAGCTATTCGTACCTGAAGAGACCGACATTCTGGCGTTGGGCAGTGGGATGAGTCTGCTTTACGTTTCAAACTCAGGTTATGTTAGCAATGGGGCAATCTTCCAAGGCTATGGGATCGATCACATTAGGGCAGCGATGGTTTTCGCAGGTGCACCCTCTTCAGAATTGCCGGAACCCAGCCATCCAATTGAAGGAAGCTACTTTACTGCCCGTTTCAGCGCGGCCGAAGTACGCGTTGGAGCTGATTCGTACGGGTTCGTGCCGATGTGCTGGTTCAACGACGGTGGAGTTTCCGCCGTTTCTGATTCATATCTGACGCTGATCATGATGCGTCAGGAACTCGGATTTTCTAGAACCCCAAATAGCGAGACAATTCTCGGGCGGATGTGGTTAAATTCGATGAGTCTTCAACAGATGGGGCGGGAAACATTCTGTGAAGAGATTCGATACGCGACGCCCGCCACCGAGCTAGTAATAGATGGACGTAACGGTGACCTGGAAGAGTACCCTATGGATCTCTCTGAGTTTTACCGCGGGTCATTTGCAGATCACGCGGATGCAGTGAACGAGTCAGCTGTTCGTATGGTGCGCACTTTCAAGACCTATGCGGCGTCTGAAAGTCTTACAACGCTGGGGCTATCAGGGGGAACCGATTCTCGAGTATGTCTCGCTGCGGCGCTGGCAGCGGACATGCAGGATAACTTGCACATAGCCAGCACTAACAAGAAGACTCGCCTCAACGATAATCAGGATTACGCTGTGGCAGTTGCACTGAGTGAAAAGTTTGGATTTTCATTGAATCAGCCGAGTAGCAATGTGCAGGGTTCTCTGACATCCAACGATTTGCTCGCGGGCTGGGCTGCGACTGGGATGGGACTGTACGACGCGCTCTACATGCCAGCGAAATTTAGGCATCGACCGATTCCCGTCTTTGCAGTTGGTGGTCAGGGTGCAGAAATCTCTAAAGGCAATTTTGGGTGGCGTCCTCTTGAGGCGATAAATATGCCACCTGAGGCATTGGCTCAAGCAGCTAGAGCGCTAGAGGCTATGGGTATTTCAAGGGAACACAAATGGGGATCCGAGTGGCATTACATCGGATTTCGAAATGCGATACATGGGGGGAGATCCACACTGAGTAGTGATTATGTCGCTCGCCCAGCAGCGCAGATCCCGTTGATTGGTCTTAGCCGATCCGGCGAGAATGAGCTTCCTGCGCCAGGAAAGACTTCACCGAGCGTTGTGTTGGACCTGTTGATCAAACTGAACCCGGGAATGGCCACTGCTCCGTTCGACGACGTGCGTAAGAATGTATCCGAGCACTACGTTGAGAAGCGTCTCGATGAACTCGGTGGGCCAATCGAAGCCGATCACCTGAGTCCCTACGTGCAGTACGGTACTCCGCAACCTGCCAAAGGTACGTGCATTTCTCAGACGGAACTTGCTCGTTCAGCGGGGTATGAGGGCAACTTGGACCCATCGACTCTGCTGCCGCTTGCTTACGCCGGCGTTAAAGACTTCCGTGACGTCGTGCCTGAAAGCATTATAGAGAAAATCGATGGACTGAACTCCGGTAGTCGAACTCGAATTGGTGCCGCTACAAGAGAAGCTGGTGCTCTTGGAAAGCTAATTGCGTTAGGTACCGTGGCCTAAATATTGAATTCTTGTATTCTTTGATTTCGTGTGGCCAGTTATGGGTGTTGCAGGAAGTGCTCAGTGGATTCGGTGCAATTGAGTCACGAGTTCGAGTTACGAACTGAATCACGGGGGGGGGGGGGGTGCTCTGATTTCGACTCGTGGAATTGAACTCACGATACTAATTGAGCTGAATGTGGCTGATTTTGCCGTAGCGTGATGCTACTATCTAATGCCTATGGGGCTGCTCTTTCGGTATTTGAGTGTTTTTTCGAGATCCGACTGCCTGTTCTATAGGGTGTTCATTGCAACTCGGTGGGATTAGTTGCGCGGGTGCGCGGCGTTAGGTATTTCTCGTAATTTCCAGTGACTTCAGTGCTGAAGCTAGAGCACTCCAATCGGAATTGTCGCGGGCGGCTCTAAGTATGTTTGTGAATGACTGACCGTCCGGACCTATGTGCCCTGGACCCAAGTTCGGCATCAAATAGATGATGTGGTTAGTGGAATGTGCTTCATCACTGAATGGTGAGTAGTGCTTCTCGATGTGGTCAGCATCGCCAGCGTTTTGGATGTAGATTACTTTTGCCTCATTCTGACGAGCATAAAGCGGCATGACTTCGTGTGTGAACGGCGGCCAAGCTGAATCGAGCTCATCTTGGCCCCATGCGATTTGCATGTATCTGTCCACCGCGGCTTTTGTGAATTTTGCGATATTTGTTTGAGGGTTTGACGCGACAACGGTGGAGTCTGGGAGTACTGCGCCTTGGAGTAGGGCTGCAAACCCGCCTCCTGATGGGCCAAACAAGATGGGGCGGGTGCTGGCTGTAACCTTTGTAAGGAACTGCGCGATGTCTTCTTGAAGTAGGGGCTGTTGGTAGTTTCCTGCGTACCATGCAAGTCGCAACTCGGTGGACAGGATTATGCTGGGATCTGAAATGAGTATTCGATTGATACCAAGGCCCGCGGAAACGCTATTGCCAATCCATGCTGGGACGTGTTGCATTTTCGCTGACGATGTTCCAGAGAATGTTACGAGTGTCGTGTCTGAATCACGCCAGTCATAGAAGAAGTGAAATGGTACGCCGTGTAGCTCAATTTCCACAGTGCCTCGGATGGTTTCGCGATTTTGCAGGAAATCTTCGACTGATTTGAATCGGGTCGGAGGCGTGGAGGTGTGGATTTGGCGCATCGTCATGAACTGATAGTATCCGCACCTTAGCGAGGAACCAAAGTGGGTTTGATCGTCCATCCTGCGAAGATATTACAAATCACAGCCCTGCTGCGGAGTTGGGACTGTATGAAGTTCGAACTGAACGAGGCTGTCGACCAGTCGGAGGGCGGATGAGACGTGTTTGCGACTTGGGTTAAATGTTCGATCGCCTTCGCCGAGCTTGATGCTCGTCTGGCGAAGTCTTCTGCGGAGATGATTTCTAGTGTTGACTTCTAGAACTGTGCTGAGGCCTGGGATTACTCGTCCGTTTCTGATTTGCTCCTCAGCTGTGGGTTGAGTGAGATTGTCCCCGGGGCACCAGGATTGTTGAAAGTCGGCTTTTTGACGCCTTATTGTGGGAATGTTTGAGTCGGCACCTTAATGGTTCTGGATCGGGCTATGGGCATTTGGTTGAGTATTGTTCAATATCCTGCGGACACGAGGTATCGGAAGAAGTCTGCGAGGTCGTTGCTGGCCAAAGCGTTCTTCAGCGCCGGAACCGCCTCGGGGTCGAAGTCGATGATGACTGTGCCATCATCCTCGCGACGCGAGTTCGTCGGCACGGTGACCACAGCGATGTCTTCATTCTGCAGCGTGCGGAGACCATTGGCGATCTTGACGAGCTCACCTGTCGTCAACTCGGCGTTGTGCTGAATCCCTGAAGCGAAGTGACCGAGCACGGCCGCGCCCTTGTTAGGATCTTTGACCAGTCCGCCCGATTTGAGTGCTTGAACGAGCGCACGCACCACCGCGCGCTGGTTGCGGGTTCGCGTCTGGCCGGCATCATCGACGGGGTCCGCTGCGGTGAAGATCGACGATGTCGCTCCGTCGAGGTTGTTCGTTCCCTCGACGAAGTCGGTGCTGCTCGCGCTGAACGCAGCGCGGCTGTACACCTGCAGACCATCGAGCTCGTCGATGACGCGCCCGAGCGCGTTTGATTCCAGCTGCGCGATGTGATCGATGCGGAGGCCGAGGAACTCCTCAACCATGGCGACGACAACCGGCCACCCGCCCTCGTCGGCGATGGTCGCGAAAGTCTGACCGGCCTCAATCTGAGTGGAGGGGTTGAGAACGAGGGCTGCGGCGAACTCGCCAGCGGCGGGTACATGGATGACCGCGAAGATGTCACCTTGGCTCGATGACTGCGGGGCCGCCTCGGCGAGGTTTCCGGGATTCGTCACCCGAAGCATCAAGGTACGGGAATCGTCCGCGTTCGGACGGATGTCTGCGGGTGGGAAGGCCGCCTCGGCGGGGATGGTCTTCGACGCGTCATCGAACTCGGCGCGGGCGGAGTTGAGGTCCTTGAGAGAACCGATGGCGGAAACCATCTTCGTCAGCTTGGCCATGGCAGTCCCACTTCCTCTGTCAGGTCACATGGTGATGGTCCCAATAATAGCCGCGGGTGAGATCGGCTCGTGTACCGATCTCACCCGCGGTGAAGACTGCTGTGCTGGGCCGCTGAAGTCAGCGGAGGAGTGCTGGACTCAGCGGAGGCCGAAGAGCTTTCCGAAGGCGCCCCCGGACGACTGAGTCTCCGACTGTTTGGCTTCCGGTGCCGATTCTGCCGGCTTCTCAGCTGGAGTCTCGGCCGGCTTGACCGGGGGTGGGGGAGGGAACTGCTCGGCGGCGGGCTCTGCTTTCGGGGCCTCCGATGCTGCGCTCTCCGGAGCCTTCGGCGCGGGCGGGGCAGTCTCGTCAGCGACTGGGGTCGGGGTCACAGACTCCGGAGCTTCGGGCTGCGGAGCCTCGGGAGCCGGGGCCGCCTCAGCGACGGGCGCCGGTGCTTCGGTGGGGGCCTCGTCCTCATCGGTGGTGTCCGCAGAATCGGCGGGGGCATCCTCGGCGAGGTTCTTGATCAGGGAGAGCTCGAATTCGAGCGTGATCTTGTCGCTGACGAGGACACCACCGGAATCGAGCTTCGTATTCCAGGTGACGCCCCAGTCCTTGCGGTCGATGCGGCGCGAGCCCTCGAGGCCGGCGCGCAGGTTGCCGAACGGGTCGGTGTCGATGCCGATGAACTCGAGAGGAACGGAGACGGTCTTCGTCGTATCACGGATCGTCAGCTCACCGGTGACGATATAGGAGCCTTCGTCGACCTCGTCGATGGCCGAGGAGACGAAGCGAATCTCCGGGTAGGTCTCCACGTCGAAGAAGTCAGCCGAGCGCAGGTGGGTGTCCCGGTCCGCGCTGCGGGTGTCGACGCTCGCGGTCTGGATGATGACCTCGGCGGTCGAATCGGCGAGGTCCTCGGCGATGTCGGCGAAGCCGGAGACATCATTGAACGCTCCGCGCACACGCGAGACCATGGCGTGGCGTGTGGAGAATCCCAGTCGAGAATGTGAGGGATCGATGTCCCAATGACCTATGATCCCAGGATTTTCTGTCATGGGGGCAGCTCCTTCGGTTCCTCCGCGCTCCTGTAGAGGAGGCTGTCGTAGTCGGTGTGCCAATTCGCAGATCGAGCGATCATTGAAAAAGCAATCGCCTACGTAGTCTTACACGGGCGGTCGGGTGTGTGCCACCTCGGTGCGGGCTGGTGAGGCGATGGCGGCGCTGACGTCGACCGCCGACCGTCCGGTTCAGAGATCACCCGCTGCAGACTCGATTTTCGCCCTCGTATCAAAGTCAATTCAACAGTGCCGCGACGAAGGGGACGGCGTGATTCCAGTCGTCTCCGTCCGGATCGGCAATTCCCGCCTTGTCCGCCCAGGTCTGGTCAGCCTCGGGGTGCGGGCCGACCAGACCTGCCATACCGTCACCGTGGTCGTAGCGTGCTGCGGCGATGTCGCCGTTGCCATAGCGCGCGAACACGGCGGCGCGATCCTCGGGTGGAGGAAGGGCTGCGCCCTCTTGGAAGAATGTCTGGCGATGATCACCCATCCAGGCGACGTCGACCACGGTCTCTCTGCTGTCGGTGACTGGGAATTCGGGACGACCGACCTCACCGTCGAGGTCCGATTCGACGAGACCGAGGGCGACCGGCCCCGCCAGGTAGGCGCCCATGCACAGACCGAGGTAACGACCGCCATCTGCAACATACTGTTCAAGGCCCCCGACGAATCGAGGCGGCAGCGCTTCGGCGGCAGCGTCGATGTCATCCCCGCCACCGGGTTGGAGGTAGAGGTCCACGTCTGCAAGGGAATCGGCCTGCAGCGGCAGACGTTCATCGCGACCGATGAAGACCACCTCGACGTCGGTGAAAGGCTCTCAGCCGTTGTGCGACCGTCTCGGGGCACCCGTCGCACGCGGCCTCACCGCGGTACACGGCCACGAGCAGGGAATCCGGACTTGAAGTGTCTGCGGCGGCACAGCCCAAGGAGGCGGCCGCAGTGAAGAGACAGGTCAGGAGGGCCGCAACAGCCCGTCGGATGGGGGTGGTCATGATGGCTAGGCCCGGGGCATACCCGGACTCCTCCGACACAGATGGGGGAGTTCCGCAGGTTGCGGTCATCGTTTCGCACTAGGTTAGTTGTCGGAACGGCGGGAGGCAGTTGAGAGTATTCCGGCGATTCCCTGCCCGGCTCGATCACCGGAGACCAAAGCGCCTTGGATCGAGCCGGTGTCACGGTGGTCGCCGCAGACGAATATTCTCTCGGAGATCCGCTGCACCGATCGGTCGATCAGCGGGGGAGCCGAGGCCGGCAGTGCGTGCGGAAGCCGATGATTGATCAGAACCTGCCACCTGCGGGTCGACGTGGCGTAGATGCGTTCGAGATGCTGCCGGATCTCCCGTTCGTCGGCCAGACCGTCGGGCCGATCGAGCAGCGTCGTTGCCTCAATGAGCGCCGATCCCGCAGGCGCGTAGCTCGGTGCTGCATTTGAGACGACTGCAGTGTGCCAGACGGGCCCATCTGGGCCTCCCTGGGGAGCCGAGGCATCCAGCACCAACAGCGGATCCTCGAGAGGAGGTTCCGGAGCTTGGAACCACCAGGTCGTCAGTCCGCGAGTAGGAGGAGTCTTCTCGCCGGTCAGCTCCTCGAGATCCTCAGCACCGACTGCGGTGACAGCGACACGCGCCCGTATCCGTCCCCGGTCGGTGTCGACTTCCACACCATTGTCGGTCTCGCGAAGGTCTCGTACGGCGGTGTTCACGCGCACGGGCGCTTCGAGAGACGCCGCCATCTGCTCGGGCAGAGCAGCCATGCCTCCCCTGGGCAGACCGGGGATCGCGCGCACGAACGATCTCATCAGCAGGCGAGCATAGTTTGCCGAACTCGCGCCAGTACTGTCGGCCAGCACACCGGCGAGGAACGTGTCGATGACGTCATGGCGCAACGCTCCCGTGACTCCCGCAACATCTAAAGAGTCTGCGAGAGTTGAGTCCCGCGTCGCCCGCGAGGCTGACGATGGCCGCAGCAGAGTCGGCCCGAGCCACCTCAGAAGCCCGCGGATCTCCTTCGGTTTAATCAGTCCAGAGCTCAACACCGATGACTCGCGGCCAAGCCGGCTCAAGGATGCGCGCAGCGTGGTCAGACGCTGTCCCTTGCGGACCATCACTCCGGCGCCGAAAGTCTGCAAGTCCAGTGAGGCGACGTCGATGAAGGCGCGCACTGCAGGGTACGAGGGATTGAGCAGCTGAAACCCGCGGTCACAGAGGAAGCCGTCGATTCGATCGGTGCGCACGCGACCGCCGACACCATCACTCGATTCGCAGACCTGGACAGTCAAGCCGTTGCGCTGCAACCGTCTGGCACACTGCAGGCCTGCGAGACCTGCTCCCACGACTACAACGTCGGCGTCCACGATTCTCCTCTTCTCGGTTCGACACCAGCATACGCGTCGCGCCACCGTGGAAAATCGAATCATCGGAATGCTGTGGGCTTTGAGACCGAGAACGCCAGCTCAGGTCATAGCGGACGTGCCGACGACCGTGGACGGCAGCGGAGATGTCCGAGACGGCTGATGCAGATCTCGCCAACGGGAATGCCGCGGATCGGGGACTTCAGCAGAACCCGGGAGTGTCCCGAAACGGAGCGATTGTGCAGCAGCGAATGCTTCTTCCGGAGCAGGTCTCACTGGGGGCATCTTCAGCTGGGGTTCATCGAAACACCGCATGTTCCAGTGGGTCTGCAAAGTCATCTAATCCAAGAAGACGAATTGCTGGTGGCGATCGGACCTCGACTTGAGTGGCGGCACGAAGGGACCAGCGCAGTTTGCAAGAACGGGTAGCGACAGCGTTTCTGACCAGGGAACTCGGGTGGGGAACGTATGAGGCTGCGCGGGATCTCCTCGTCGCAACTGACGATTCTTTATCGTCTGTGTAGGGGAGAACAACTTCACGGCCCCTGTCGCAGTGACTGGCCCTTTCAAGACCGACCGGGTTGCATACGGAACTGAGTAGAGCTTCAGTGCTGCAGGCTGACCTCAAACCGTGTGTTCCAATTCAAGGTCCGGTAACGGTAGAGGTTCGTTTCAGTGCTCGCGGAGATTCACAGCTGAGGTCTCGGTCGAGTAGACGGGGCTATCGCGTTCACATCATCGCTGACAGACTGAAGCCAAGAGCCCACCCAATGATCTCCCGCGGTTTCAGTCTCGGACTGTTGGCCGAGAGAGCACTAGCTGAGCGATTGCGGCAGCTACACGGTTGCTCGACAGCATGTCTTAGGAGGACAGACAGCATGAACGAAACTTCTACCGATCAGCGGGCTACAGGCGAGGAACCTGTGGCGCGAACCTGCGAAGTCGTGATCGTCGGCGCTGGCTTCGCTGGCCTCGAAGCAGCCAAGCGCCTCGGGCGGGCCGGAGTAGACGTGCTCTTGCTCGATCAGAACAACTATCACCAGTTCCAGCCCCTGTTGTACCAAGTGGCAACCGCCCAGATCGCCCTGTCAACGGTGGCTCGCCCGCTGCGCTCCATCCTCCACAGGGAGCAGAAGCATGTCACGATTCGAACTGCTCAAGTAGCTGCGATCGATGCAGCGAAGAGAACGGTCACCACCGCAGACGGTGTGCGCTACCGGGCGGAGATACTAGTGATCTCCTCAGGCGCGGAGCCGAACTTCTTCGATACTCCCGGAGCGGAAGAACACGCCTACCCCCTGTATTCGGTCGACGACGCCGCCCGATTGTCGTCAGCACTGCTCGGAGCTGTGGAGCGAGCATCCGCGAACCAAGAACACGCCACCAACAGAAAGTTCACGGTTGCCGTCGTTGGCGCGGGTCCCAATGGCGTGGAAACTGCCGGGGCCATCGCCGAAAACATCAGGGACGTAGTCGGCAAGTACTATTCGCACAGTTTCGCTTCGTCGTGCGCGGTTCACCTTGTAGACATGGTCGACACTGTGCTTCCGCCCTTCTCGCAGGCATCGCAGCAGTACACCAGAGACCGGTTGGAGAAACTCGGCGTCAAGGTGCATTTGGGCAGTGCGGTCGCGGAAGTCTCCGATACAGATATCTCCCTTGCTGATGGGACGAAGATCGATGCGGAGATCGTCGTCTGGGCCGCCGGGTTGAAAGCCTCGCACCTACTGGAGGCCGCCGGACTCACGACCGGTCGTGGCGGACGGGTCGATGTGGCCACAGACCTCACGGCACCGGAGTGCCAGGGAGTCTATGTCTTAGGCGATGCCGCCAATATCGTCGATGCCAAGGATCGGAAGCTGCCGCAGCTCGGCTCGGTGGCCAAACAGTCGGGCCGATGGGCGGCAGAGAACATTCGCGCCGACCTGACTGGACGGCCCCGCCGCGAATTCAAATTCGTCGATATGGGGTATATGGCAATGATCGGTCGATGGCAGTCAGTGGCCGAGCTGACTCCGCGCCGATATCAAGTGCAGGGGATGCCGGCGTTCCTTGGCTGGCTGGCAGTCCACGCATTTCTCCTCTCAGGCTGGCAGCAACGTGCCGCCGCGGTGGCGTCCTGGGCTCGTGACTATCTGACGACGAGTCGTCCTCACGCAGTGGTCTACCGACCGGAAGCCTATGAGATCGCCAGGTATGCCCGAACAGACCAATCATCCACGGTCTGAGGGCGATTTGAGATTGTTCACCGGGCGCGCCATACGGTGCGCCCGGTGTCATACGCGTTGGTTGAGCACTTCGATGGCCGGCCGACTTGAGCGTTCCAGCATGAGCAGATGTTGTGGTCGAGACCTCAGGTGTCGAGTGCGGGATGTTTCAGCAAGGGCCAGCGCTGCCTGATTCGTTCCAGGCCAGGCAACGCTCTGGGCGAAGATGCCGCTCCCAATTGTGCGCATTAAACGGTGCTCTCTCATCGAATTGGTCGGACTTGATGGGCAGTCGAGGGACCGCCGGACTGTTAGATTGTGTCCATGAGCACAGAAAAGATAACAAAGCGACCCGACTTCCCCCGACCTGGGCGGGCGCAGGCTCCTGCCGGTGACGAGGTCGAGAAGGTCTTCGAGCGTTTCTCTCCCACTTACGAGAAGCAAGCAGCGGATATCTGGGATGCGCTGGAAGAGCAGGATCTGAAAGTCTGGATCATCGACGGTGGTGAGAACGATGGCGAGACGATCTGCGCGGGTCGAGCCTACGATGACGCGGCTTTGGTGATCCATCTCGAAGACCCCAACGAGGCACTGGCTGTCGCAGCGGCCCGGGACGCTGGCAAGCTTGACGACTACATCGCCTCCGGGCTGGGGTGAGTCCCGGGTGCGATGATAGAGCTAGTCGTTGAGTAGGCGGACTCTTCGACAAAGCGTAGCTGTGGACATCTCAAGGTCCCGGGCTGCTTGTGCAGCAGTTTCACCACTGTCGATGAGTCGAATCGCTTTACGGATTTGGCTGTCGGCGATGGGACGGGGTCGGCCACCGAGGTCAGAGCCGCTTTCTCTGGATCCTTGATCGAATCGGTCATGCACACGGCGGCATCACCCCAGAGAAAATCGAGGACCACATCAACCTCGGTTTCGACCGAGCCCAACTGGGGGTCATTCAGCTACATAACCTCGGTTGCTCCCAGGGCAGGCAGCGTCGCGAGCTTCAGCTGATCGCGGCCCGCGGCGACAAGCTGCGATGCCCCAAGATGCTTCGCGACCTGCACGGCGGGCCGTCCAGCACCACCCGTCGCACGAAGGACCAGAACGCACTGGCCCGTCTCGAAACGGACTCGACAGCGCAAAGCGAACCAGGGTGCCAGGGTCGGGCTCGATGCATTGGCAATCTTCACGGGGTCGGCCGCTGCAGGAAGAATAATACTGCGAGCACGGTTGATCACGGTCCTATCTGTCATGGCGCCAGGTTGACCTAGGCCCTGGACGAAGTCATACAGATTGAATCGTCCGACACCCTTCCCACTTCGTCGACCGCGGCAATCGATGCGAGGCCGTTAGGGGCGTTATAGTGCTTGCCCGAGGCGCTTCCGAGGATCTCGTTATTCACCCCGGCTACGAGCACGTCGACGAGCCGGCGGGCCGACCTTCTCGCGTACTCTGCCCATCCGAGAACGTCGAATGGGCCTGCTGAGGCGTTGAACGGAAGACTGGAACATCTACGCGGTATCGCGTTAGGTTGTCCGCGACCGCGGCAACTGTCTCATCCGGTCGTTACTCCACGTTGGTGGAATGGACCGGCTCCTACTGCCCTGATTATGAAGAGCCGATTAAGGGAAGTAGTGCGCCTCGGAGGCGGGTTCCCGATCTTCGTGTTCTACCGGAGCCGCCTTGACCCGTTGATGCGTACCATCATGGACCCCGCCGAGCCCTTCCATACCTCCAACCCCCACAAAAAGGACTCCAACGGGCGACGCGAAAATTATCCGTAACCGCTGCCGCACTTGGAGATGCCCGCTGGGCTGATGGAGCTCCTGTGAGCAGACACCCTGGACCCATGGGAATCTTCGTCGCTTTCCGCGCCGTCCTGGAAGCTATGTGAATTCGTGCAGAAGCCTGTTATTGTGATTACAATGTAAACTCGTTTGGTGTGGAAGCCTGGAAATGACAGGGCGCATCGCAACCGCGATCTCTGCCCCATTGCGAAGAGGTCCGTCTGACATCGTCGGATGAGATGACAGCGGCGGGTGAACGAACGTCTAACGCCAGAACGGAGGCATCGAATTTTGCGGATCTGTCTGATAGCGTCGAGCCGATTTCCCATCTGTGAGCCCTTCGCGGGCGGCTTGGAGTCTTTCACACATGCTGTAGTGAAGAAGCTGGTCTCCCGTGGGCACTCAGTCACGCTGTTTGCCGCCCCCGGCAGCGATCCCGAACTCGGCGTCGAGATGATGGTCCCGGAGCACTTCCAATCCTCGGAGGCGGCTCAGAACGACGTTTCGGCGATGCCAGAAGAATGGATGCGGCAGCATCACGCCTACTTGGAGCTGATGCTCGGCCTGGCCGGGGAAACAAAGTTCGATGTCATCCACAACAACTCACTCCACCACCTGCCGTTGGCATTGTCCTCTCTGGTGCGCACACCGATCGTGACGACACTGCACACACCGCCGACACCGTGGTTGGAATCGGCCGCGGCTTTCCGTTCGCCGTCGACTTTCTTTGCGGCCGTCTCCAGCGCGACATCTCAGTCCTGGTCGCACGCGCTGGACAGCACTCTGATCTCCAATGGAGTGGATACGAATCTGTGGCAGGCGGGACCCGGCGGTCCTGCCTGTGTGTGGACAGGGCGCATGGTCGCCGAGAAGGCGCCCCATATTGCAATCGAGGCCGCCCGCGCTGTCGGGTTCCACATCGCACTCGCAGGCCCGATTATGGACGAGGAGTACTTCTCCTCTGAAGTGGTCCCGCGCCTGGGCGACGATGCCTATTACTGCGGGCATCTCAATCAACAGCAGCTGCGCACTTTGGTGGGTTCATCTGCCGTGGCTGTCGTGAGCTCGCAGTGGGACGAACCCTACGGTTTGGTCGCCGCAGAAGCCTTGGCCTGCGGGACTCCTGTGGCGGCGTTTCCAAGAGGCGGACTCGTCGAGGTCGTCCGCAGCGACGTAGGAGCGTTGGCCGGCCAGCTCACTGTCGAGGCATTGGCCCAAGCGATCCGCACTGCTGCCGGGCGGGACCGTGAGGCGGCTCGCAAATATGCGGTAGAACACCATTCCCTGGAGCGCACCGTCAGCGGCTATGAAGCACTGTATCGTCGTGCGGTTACCACTGTCGCAGGAAGTGCCGCGTAATGAACGTCGACCAGCGCTCTGTTCCTCCCATGATCGGGTGGTATATCCACCACCAAGGTTCCGGACACTTGCACCGCGCCGTGACTATGGCACGGGAGCTGACTCGTGCCGGATGGCACGTTACCGGACTGTCCTCCTTGTCTCGACCCGAACAGTGGTCAGGAGCATGGGTGAAACTGGCACGCGATGATGGGAATTCCGTCTACTGCGGAGCCGCAGCGGCGGCAGAACCGCCGGCCGATGCGTCCGTCGGAGGCCAGCTGGAACGAGAAGACGTCACGGCGGGCGGGAGTCTCCACTACGCGCCGATCGGGCATTCCGGGCTGGTGCGGCGCTCTGCACAGATCTCTGCATGGATCGATTCCTTCAGGCCTCAGCTGATGGTGGTTGATGTCTCAGTGGAAGTCGCGGTTCTCACACGCTTACACGGGATACCGGTGATGACTGTGGTCTTGCCAGGAGATCGCGGCGATTGCGCTCATCAGCTCGGCTTTCGACTCAGCTCGGCGATCCTTGGCATGTGGCCCCCGGCAGCGGACGGCATCGTCTCCGGGATCCCAGAAGACAGCGAGCACAAGTTCCATGCCCTCGGCGGGCTGTCCCGATTCCCCCTCCCCGAGGCGTCACAAGACGAGCATGCGGACAGGCAGCCTCGGGCGGACGTGAGCTTTTCCATCGTTGTGCTCAACGGCGCAGGCGGAGGTGCAATGGTAGAGGACCTTCCGCATCTACTCAGACAAGAATTTCCCGCCGCAGAAGTCACTGTCCTCGGCGGTCCGGGTGGGATATGGGTGAAAGACCCCTGGCCGGTGTTGTGTGAGGCCGCGGTCGTGATCACCGCGGCAGGGCAGAACTCGATCGCCGAAGTCGCCGCCAGCCGCACCCCGGCAGTCGTCATCGCCCATCCACGGCCCTATGACGAGCAGAATTGGATGCTCGAGACCCTCGTCCGAGGTTCGTGGCCAGTCGTTGCAGGTCCTGAGACCAGCACCGCCGCGGACTGGGCTCGGGTAGTTGACCAGGCGCTGCGACTTGATGGTCGGCGATGGTCTACCTGGTGCGATGAGAAGACATCCGGACGGTTCATCCGCCTCGTGCACATGTACTCCGACGACACCTGCGGGAATAGATGATGGTCAGTTCTGCGACAAGACGGCCGGACACCTACGTCATCACCGCCGTCCATGGACGGCACGACCATCTGCGCCGGCAGCGAGAAAGCCTGGCTCTCAGCACCGTACGACCGGCAGACCATATCGTCATTGCAATGAACGATGAGGACCTTCGCGGTCTTGAGCCGTCTCCTACCGTACCCCTGTCGGTCGTTTCGATCCCTAATTGCGGCCCTGCCCTGCCCTTAGCGGCTGCGCGGAACCTCGGTGTTGCTCACACCGGAGGCCACCCGGATGATCTGCTCATTTTTCTCGATGTGGATTGCCTCCCGACGCCCGACCTGATCGAGGCTTATCAGAGTGCCGCGCAGGCCCACCCGCGGGACCTGCTCTGCGGTCCTGTCAGCTATCTGCCTGATGTCGAACTCGATCCGATCACCCCAGGCTACGCCGAACGTCTGACGCGTCTGTGCGAACCGCACCCCGCCCGCCCCAACCCGGCGCCGGGGGAGATTCTCCTCGCCGGTGATCACGACCTCTTTTGGTCGCTGTCGTTCGCCGTCCGCCGTGAGATGTGGGAATACATCGGCGGCTTTGACGAGGACTTCGTCGGCTACGGGGGAGAAGACACCGACTTTGCATGGCAGGCCCGCGAAGTAGGGATAGCGTTGGCCTGGGTGGGCAGCGCTTCCGCCTTCCACCAGTACCATCCGGTGTCGTCGCCGCCGGTGGAACATCTCGATGACATACTCACGAACGGTCGCCTGTTCGCGCACAAGTGGGGTCAATGGCCCATGCAAGGGTGGCTGGAGCGCTTCGAAGCGCTTAGTCTAGTGCAGCGATACGCATCCGGATATCAGGCGGCACCCATCACTGTGGCTTCGGTCCCCGGCTCCCACGTCTATATTCGCCACCTTTCCAATCTGGATAATGCCGCTCCTGCGATTATCCGTCTGCCCGACCCTCCTCCGACACGCGCTGACACCCCCGTTGGGGCGCCGTGGTGGCCGCCGGCAATGCTCGATCCAGAGTGGGTCCGGGACTGCGAGGCGGATGTCTTCCACATCCACTTCGGCTTCGATGCTCACTCGCCTGCGCAGCTGCACGCCGTCATCGACGCACTGGAGGTGCGTGGGATCCCACTTGTCTACACTGTCCACGATCTGCAGAATCCCCATCACGAGGACGACGTGTTGCACTCTTCCCAGCTCGACGTCCTTATCCCCCGTGCCACTGAGGTCATCACTTTGACCCCGAAAGCGGCCGAGGAGATCCGGAGACGGTGGAACATCGACGCGCATGTCATTGCGCACCCGCATGTGGCGGAGTTTGAGACGATCACTGAACTTGGAGGCTCCTCCTTGCGGCGTCAGGAAGAGTTTCGACTCGGAATCCACCTCAAGAGTCTGCGGGCGAACATGGTGGGAATACCACTTCTGCAGGCCGCTGCTGGCGCTGTCACGAAAATTCCTGGAGGCATCCTGCAGGTGAATCTTCATCACGATGTCTTCGACGAAGCCGGCTCCCGGCACGACTCGGAACTTGTCCATTTTCTGCTCAACAGCGATATCGACCTGCGAGTGCACGACTACTTCTCCGACCGAGAGCTCTTCGAATACCTTGCCGGACTCGACGCCTCCATACTGCCGTACCGCTTCGGAACTCACTCGGGCTGGATGGAAGCCTGCCACGACTTCGGCACTCGCGTAATCGCCCCGGACGTTGGCTGTTACATCAGCCAAGGTGCTGATGCGAGCTACTCTTGGAGGTTCGAAAACGGAGTTTGGGCCCCAGACGCTCGGTCGCTGGACGCCGCGGTGCTGAGCGTCTCGTCCGAGCAGGAGGATCCGGTCGCAGAGATCGTCAGTCGACGCTGCCGCCAACGTAATGAGATCGCAGCGGCCCACGCCGCGATCTACCGCAGCGCCCTTGCGAAAAGCCGGTTCTGATTACTAGAACGGGTTACTCGATCGAGCCCGGCTGTCCGAGGCGCTCAGCCCAGGCCCACTGGGTGAACGTAGCGAACCACCCTTGTGAGAGCATTGCGCTCACCTTCGACTTTCTCATCGTCACCGGCGAATCAGCTCGGGAGAGTAAGCCGGGCCCCGGGCTGTAGCCCGGGGCCCGGCGCTGGACAGCATCGTGACAGTCTCACCGCCACCGTAGGTACATTGCCACGCAGGGTGCGGCGAGCAATTTGCGGCGAAGACCGAGACCAGCGTCTGCACGTTTCAGCTGCCGGCCACCTCTTATCTTTAGTTGTATCAGCGCTTCGCTGGGAGGGAGGGGAACGCTGACAGGCGATAACGCCTCGGACGACGGCCGAAGACCGCGAGAACCCGAGAACCCAAACGGTGGGAGGGGCCTCAGAGTGCCCGAAGACCCGGCACTCACAGGGGAGGCGAGATCGCCTCTGCTTGCCGTTGTACTCGTCCAGTTCTCGTAGCTCACGGTCACCGAGGGTGATCGTCCAGAACTCAGCACCGATCGCCAACTGGTCCTTTCGTGCACACATGCACTGCATGAGACGACACCAGCTACGGTGTTCAGGCGCTCATAGCCGCCGGTTCAGCAGAGCCCGAGCTGATGGCGATCTTGCGCGGTTTCGCGGATTCGGCAACCGGGATGGTGAGACTCAGTACGCCTGTGTCATAGCTGGCCGTGATGTTGTCGGTATCGAGATTGTCGCCGAGGACCAGTTGACGACTGAATGTTCCACGGGGCCGTTCCGCAGCCGCCGATGACTCCACGTGATCCGAGGCAGGCCGCTCAGCTTTGACGGTGACGACGTTGTTCTCGACGTCGAGGTCGAGATGCCCCGGTTTGATTCCCGGGAGGTCGAGTTCGACGTGGAAGGTGTCGCCGTCGCGCCAGGCGTCCATAGGCATCATCACAGGTCGGGTAGAAGTCCTGGTTGCTCCGAACACTTCGCGGGTCAAGCGTTCGACTTCTCGGAACAGGTCAGTGCGCATCATGATCATTTCTGAAACCTCCTGTTCTCGATGTGGTTGTGGTCAGATGATAGGAGCTACACCATCTGACGCATAAATCTTTTAAACTACGAATATGAGTTTGTCAACCTCCGGAAGGGCTCGAATTTGATGGAAGGTGAGGGAAGAGATGTGAGCCTCAGTGAGCACACATTCTCGATTTCGGTCACAGCTGAGCTGACGGAGTGGGCATCCAGTCGTTGCGGCAGTACGAGGCCCGAGGGCTTGTCAGTCCAGCCCGCAGCGAAGGCGGGACCCGGAGGTTCAGCCGCAGCGCCGTGGCTCGAGTCCGACGGCTTCGAGAGCTGATCGAGGCAGGCGCGAAGCTCACGAGTATCGGCATCATTCTCGACTTGCAGGACGAGAACACCTCGCTTCGCTACGAACTGAGGAGGAAATGACGAGAGAGAAGTACAGGCTCGGGGCCGTGATCTGCAGGCGGTGGCCGTCCGCGAGGATTACGCATTTCGCGGTGTGCCAGGACGCGGCGGGCTTGGAGGTGATCACAGACGCGGTTTCGTGGTCGAAACGCGAGCACGCAGCGCCCAATCGAGTCCGGTACGCGAGATCTTCGCTCGTGGTGGTGCCGCGGCAGCGTTGTCTTGGTGCCATGAGTGGCCGCATTCCATGCTTCTTTACGGGCGGGGCGAATATGGAGCGTGGTCGGCCAGTGGCCGAAGGGTTTGTGAGCGAGACGACGGGCGACGGTATCGCGGACGATCTCGTGCCCACCACCCCGTCGGTGCAAGTCATCAGCCGCGTTCGACCGGCATTCAGAGATAGGTCTGTGGCCGGTGATGTGTTGGCCGATGCAGGTGAGATCGAGGGCGTTGAGCCGGCAAAATGACGTGAGGCCAGAGGTCGAGGACTTAGGCGCGGTCACGACGAGGTTTTTCGGATGAAGAGTGTGAGAACTCCGATGATCGGAAGACCGCGACGGCGATGGGTGGCGCCGCCCGTTGTTCTGGATTTGCAGCTCCGTGCTTCTGATTATCGAGAGCCTCTAACCCTGCATCACTTTGCCTTTTGCCGCGGGGTGTGAGCTTCTCAGTCAGTGGGCAGTGATGTTCGGACGTTATTTCAGAGTGTTTCGCGCAGGACATCCCGCAATAGTGCCAGCGCCCGTTCCTGGGTCTGAGCGAGGATCGCGATCGGTTCACCGGAGAAGACCTGTCGTTGGGAATAAACTTCGGATCCGACAGCGACAGCAAGCCAAGTCGTGCCTGGCTCGTTCCCCTCCTGGCCCGAAGGGCCCCCGGCGCCGGAGGCGGCTACGGCGGCATCGGAGCCCAGAAGGGTGCACGCAGATCTTGCCATACTCTCGGCAGCCGTCTGCGAGATGACTGGCCCCCGGGGGACTTTCAGCAGTCGATGTTTGACATCGCTGAAATAGGCGACGACAGCACCCGCGAACCAATCGCCAGAACCCGGCACAGCGGCGAGCTGGCTGGCGATCTTGCCGCCTGTCAGTGACTCGGCAACACTCACGACTATCTGGTGGGTCTCGCACAGTTCACCCAACTCAGAAGCGATACGGGCGGCGCGGTCTTCGTATTCTTCGGCATTGCTCATGGCGTGCGTTTCACCGTTCGTCGGGGACGAGATCATCGGTGCTCATGACCTCTGCCAAAGCCTCCTGCAGGGCTCTGCGCGCGATGGGGCAGGGGATGGTGAGTTCGAGACGGCGGTTCCTGGCGTGCTCAGTCGCCTGTCGCATCAGCTCCCGGCAGTGTCTGTTCGCCTCTGTCTTCTCAATCGCTTCGCAGTAGACGAACATCATCGTGTTTTCGGCGGGGACAAGATTGTAGTGAAGGGCCGCCACGAGTCGGCCCGGAAGGTAGAGGTCGTATTTCGATGCCTCGCGGTTGTTGAGCAGGATATAGGAATTCATGTCGCTCTCAGTGAAGTATTCGGATATGAGGTGGGCGCCGCGGGATGAGATCGTGCGTGGGACGCCGCCGATCGAGTCGATTGCGTCGTCAATCAAAAGATGTAACCTTCTGCGCGGCTCGGTCATGATGGTCAGTCGCTGACTTTTCCGTTGCGGGACCGAGCGGCGCGGCTGCTTGCAAAGCTGCGAGGAACCTTTGGGCCCAGCGATGTACATCATGGTCCTCGACCGTTACCGCCATCGCTGCAATGCGCTCTCGTGCCTGGGCGGTGTCCAGGCTTGCGGCCTGGTGCATCCCGTTCTTCAGCTCTGAGATGTCATGCGGATTGACGACGATGGCTTCGGCGAGTTCGTCGACTGCGCCTGCGAACTCCGAGAGCACAAGCGCTCCGCCTCGATTTCTACGGGCGGTGACGAATTCCTTGGCAACGAGATTCATCCCGTCGCGGAGGGACGATACTACGAGGACATCGGCAGCGAGGTACAGGGCCACAGTGTCCTCGAACGAATACGAATGGTGTGAGTATTGGACGATGCCGCGACCCAGCGTCGCGAAACGACCATTGATCCGTCCCACCAGTCGCTCCACTTCGTCGCGGAGGTCCTGGTACGCTGCGATTCCTTCGCGAGAGGGCACAGCCACCTGCAGGAAGTTCGTCGTCTTCGGTGAGAGCAGGTCGTCGGCGAGGAGTTCATCGAACGCCCGGAGGCGGTGGGGGATGCCTTTGGTGTAGTCGAGACGATCGATGCCCAACATCAGAACGTCCGGATCGCCGAGATCGTGGCGGATCCGGGCCGCCGACCGAACGACGGTCGCAGAGTCTGCGGCTTCGCGGATTGCAGCGGTATCGACCGAGATGGGAAAAGCATCGATCAAGGGAGACGGGGCATCGACATCGACTGCAAATTTCCGCGCTGCCGACCGGAAGTTCTCCGCGTCCGAGTTGCGCTGGAATCCGATGACGTCGGCCCCGAGCAGACCTTCGACGACTTCTCTGCGCCAGGGCAGCTGCCCGAACAGCTCGACGGGGGGAAACGGAATGTGGTTGAAGAAGCCGATTCGCACGTCGGGTCGGAGCTGCCTGATCATGTGCGGGACCAGTTGCAGATGATAGTCGTGGACCCAGATGGTGGCTCCAGAGGCGGCCGATCGGACGGCCGCCTGCGCGAACCGGGAATTGATCGCCTCGTATGCGCGCCACCAAGTGCGATGGTACTGAGGGGTGACGATGAGGTCGTGGTAGAGCGGCCACAGCACGCCATTGGAGAACCCCTCGTAATAGGCGCGATGTTCTGCCTCAGTCAATGGGACAGGAACGAGTGACATCTGGTCGAATTCGAATGGCACGATCGTTTCGTCGAAGCATCCAGCCCAGCCGAGCCACGCCCCACGTTCGGCTCTGACTATCGGCGCAAGTGCGGAGACGAGGCCTCCCGGCGCGGCCTGCCAGGTGTCTTCGCACCGGTCGACGGGTAAGCGGTTCGCCAGGACGATGAACGAATGTTCAGGGTTGGTCTCTGCCATGTTCTTCTCGCTCTTCTGACTCATCTGCCGCTGAGACTCGTTGAGTTCTTCTCCTGCCGGGGCAGCGGAAGGGCGAGAACCTGGTCCTCGCCCTTCCTCCGGGCAACGTCAGTGCTTCGGACCGTTCCTCAGAGATTCGGCGGCTTCACGAGCCGTGTCCCTGATCTCTTCTGCGGCTTGTCTGCCCTCGGCCTGGATCTTGTCGGTCTTGCCTTCGGCCTCCAGTCCTTTGTCACCGCTGGTCTTGCCTGCGGCAGATTTCGCGGAGCCCTTGAGCTTGTCGACTTCGGGGGAGCTGTCGTTCATCTTTCTTCCTTTCGCGTGCATGACCGGTCTCGCGCAAGCAGGCAGGATCCGATGCGATGGGAGATTCTGTGTGAGAAGTGTTCGGCTGCCTGTGCGTCAGCTGTTGATCAGCAGCAGGATCTTGCCGTGGTCGAGCTTCTCTTCGAGGTCGTCGGACTCGTTCGACGTGAAGCCGAACTCCTCGAAGATCGCACGCAGCTCGTCGCCCTTCTTGTCGTACCGGGTGCCCACGAGATTGCTGAGATCGTCGGGTTCGTTGGCGTTGACGCTGCCTGCGACGCGGTCGGTGCGGTCATCGTCATGGGAGATGACGAAGAGGTCATCCTTGGCGATGCCCGCTGCCGCCTGGCGCTTCACTTCATCCATCAGTGCGGTATCGTCCTGGAATTCTTTGACTGCGGGTTTCATGTCGACTCCTTTCATGTTTACGACGTAATCACGCTAACAGACACTGTGGGTCTGCGCGAAGAGCCTACGGCGAATTTTGCAGGGGGTTCTCGTTTTTGCGGTGCCGATGTAGCCTGGACGGCATAGCATAAAAGTGTTTACGCGCTAATCGCGACTGAGCAACGAAAGGAGGTCCTGGACTGTGTGACATGTGACGCGAGTGAGCAGGTTCAACGTTGTCAATTCGGGCAGGGAGGATCCCATGGCCCAGAACCGTCTGACCAGAAACGACATCGTGCGAGCGGCGATCACCTTCGTCGACGTACACGGACTCGATGCGCTGACAATGCGACGCCTCGGGCAGTCCCTCGGGGTCGAAGCCATGGCCTTGTATAGGCATGTCTCCGGACGCGAAGACCTTCTCGAAGCGATGGTCGAAGGTCTCATCGACAGTCTGTTCGATAACCGGCTGATGAGGCAGACGCCGTCATCGTGGGAGGACTATCTCCAGCGGGTGGCCAACACGACGAAAGAACTGGCGCTCGATCATCCCGGGATCTTTCCCCTGATCGCTACTCAACCGTCCCAAGCCCCGTGGCTGCGTCCTCCATTGCGCAGCCTGCGCTGGGTCGAAGAGTTCCTCTCCACTCTGCAGCAATTCGAGTTCTCCGATGCGGCCGCGGTCGGTGCCTACAAATCGTTCACCAGCTTTCTCATCGGGGATCTGCTCCTGCAAGTCCATTCCACGAATTTCGCCATCACCGACGAAGACGATCACGACAGGCCCGATGACGACTCCGACTTATCGGAGTATCCCACCGTGAACGAGCTGAGTGACCTGCTCAGCGAAGATCATCGCCAACGCCAGTTCGACGATGCCCTCGACGAACTCATCGAACGCATCCGCCTCTCACCAACCAATTAGCCATACCCTCAGACAGCTCACTGAGCTGAGAAGGATCAATATGCTCGACACCTCTTCAGAGGCCCTCCAGGTCCTTCTCGTGGCCGACCCGGGCCTGCCCAGCCGCCGAGCGGCCGCTATTCATCAACGACTCGAAAGGCTTCTGCAAGACGCGTATGGGGTCACAACGACCTTGTACACGGCGACTGACACCATCCGCTTGACACCGGAAAGCGAACTCGACCTCAGCGCTGTCGAGGACCTTCGGGCCGACTACCCGGACGTCAACATCGTTCTGATCCTCACCGAGATCCCGCGCCATACTCAGGGCGACCCGCTGATCGCCGAGGTCCATTCCGACAGCAACTTAGCGATCGTGTCCTGTCCCACTCTTGGCGCATGGTCGACCAAGCGCCGCATCATCAAAGTGCTGATGAGTTCGGTCAACAAGTTGGTGCCGTGGGATCCCGAAGACACGACCCGCCGGTTTCTGCTGCGCTGGTCCGACTGGTCCGACAACGAAGACGCACAGCACCAGTCGCTGCATGCACACACCATCACCGGAGGCCCACGTCTGGTTCTGGGAATGACGATGGCCAACGACCCGTGGCGCACCGTCCCGAAGCTTTCTGGAGCCCTCGCCGCGGCATCGGCCACAGGAGCTTTCGGCATCTTCTACAGTTCCATCTGGCAGATGTCGACCTATCTGTCCACCACGCGGCTGCTGTCGATCGGCGCGGCCGCCATCCTGGTCATGGTCACCTGGCTGATCATCAACCACAAACTCTGGGACGAACCACGCAAAGACAACCTGGCGACGGTAGTGATGTACTACAACTTGTCGACCGTCCTGACCCTGCTGATCACCGTGCTCGCGCTCTACGCGGGACTGGTCGGCTTCATTCTGCTGGGCGGCCTCGTCGTCATCGACCCCGAGTTCATGTCAGCCCAGATCCAGCAGGAGGCGGCGGTCGCCAACTATCTCGATATCGCCTGGCTCAGCGCAGCGATGGGCGTCGTTGCCGGCGGTATCGGCGCAAGCTTCGACTCCGACGTAGATGTGAAACGACTGACTCACGGACAGCGTATGCGCCAACGGGTCTACACCGACAACCACCCGGACACAGATGATGTCAGCCAGACCGCCTGATGGCTGATAAGGACCTGCCCGACGATTTCAGAAAGACTCGACATGAACACACAGCATCGGTTAGACGTCACTGGGATGATTTCGGCGCCTCTGGGCTCCTGGCGCGACGAACCTGCCTGCCACGACGAGCTCAGGAAGCTGGTCACCAGCGATGCGCAGACCGCTGACAAGGTTCGCGCCTTGAGTCGATTTCTCGAACTCACCGGGACGTCGTCTCAGATGCGGCAGTGGGAGTCGCTGCTCGAGGTGGCGGCCGTCGATGTCGCTGTCGCTCGGATGCTTGAACCCCATGTGGATGCGCTGGGCATCCTTGCCGAAGCCGGACACGACGCACCCGATGGCTCGACCTGGGGGGTCTACGCCGCCGAGTCTCCAGCTCGCGTCCTCACCGTGGGTGCAGATGGCGAACAGACCGTGATCGATGGAGAAAAAGCCTGGTGTTCCTTGGCCGCCGAACTCTCGCACGCCATCGTCATCGCCGGCAGCGACGGGGGATCGTACGCCTGTGCCGTGGACCTCAGGGACCCCCGAGCGCAGGCCCAGCCGACTGCCTGGCCGAGCGTGGGGCTGCAGGAGATCCCGAGCGGAAGTGTCGCATTCACGAAAACGCCCGTCACCGTCCTCGGTCCGCCGAACTGGTACCTGGATCGAACTGCATTCGCTTGGGGAGGCATCCGAGTGGCAGCATGTTGGTTCGGCGCCGCCGTGGGACTGGCAAGAAATGCCGTGCGACGGCACAGCAAGCGCTCCAACCCATCCACAGTCGGTGAGATGCTGATCGGTCAGCTCGAGGCTGAGATCTTCTCGATTCGCAGCGTCTTCGCGCAGGCAGCGGCCGCAGCCGACGGGGGTGACGAGTACTCCCGTGCACGTGCCTGGACCGTGGCCCTGACAGTGCGCAATATCGTCTACTCAGGAGTTCGCCGGATCCAGCACCTGAGTCGCGAAATCGCGGGACCGGCGGCGCTGACAGGCGATGTCGGCTTCGCCAAAGCCGACGCTGACCTCACCGTCTACATCAGTCAGCACCACGGTCCACGCGATGAAGCCGCTCTCGGCACGGAACTTCGCACGAAGGTCGACCACAATGGGTTTTGACCATCGTGACACCGGCACGCCCGAAGCCTGTTGGAGGGAAGCCGGTGTGCAGGATCTTCCCGCGCTCGGGGTCGAGGCCATGCCTGCCGGGGCCACGTTCATCATCCTTGCCGCACATCCGGACGATGAGGCCCTTGGAGCCGCCGGCCTGCTGGCCCGCCTGCGCCGGTCCGCTCATCGAGTCGTCGTCCTGCTCTTCACCGCAGGGGAACGATCCCATCCGGCGTCTCCCACCCACTCGACGAAGGAACTCAGAGAGATGCGTCTGCGCGAGTTCGATGCGGCACTGGATCTGTTTGATCACGAGCGTCTGTCCCGCCGTTTCGTGGGGTTGCCTGATGGGCAGCTGGACGCATTCAGCCAGAGGATCGTCGACGAGATCGCGGTCGAAGTGGACCAGCACCAGGGGCACGTCGTGCTCGTCTCACCCTACAGCCGGGACGGACATGGCGATCATGAGGCGATCGGAGCAGCAGCCCTGCAGCTGGGGCGTGACCGCCACACGACGGTGCTCGAGTACCCGATCTGGTACTGGCATTGGGCAGACCCCGCCGACGAGGCGTGGCGCAGCTGGTCGTTTCTGCCCGATCCAGCGAACTTCGACAGGCAGGCAGTGTTCGACGGGTATCCGTCGCAGGTGTCAGCGCTATCCGATCAGCCCGGAGACGAAGCAATCCTCAGCCCCGCTCATCTCGAACACTTCCGTCGTGGTGGAGACATCTTCGCGGTCTCGGACTTCCGCGACGGTGCGGCTCCGGTTTCCTGCGGCGGCGGCAGCTCACAGACGCTCCACGACGCCAGTGCGGCCTCTGCGGTCTTCGACGAAGTCCACGTTCAACGGTGTGACCCCTGGCAGGTGTGGAGTTCCGAATATGAGATCGCAAAACGCCGGAATCTCCTCACCCATCTGCCTGCGGTTCCGTACGCTCATATCCTTGAGATCGGCTGCTCGGTCGGCGCTCTGACCCATGAGCTCGCTGGTGTCGGGGCGCAGGTGACGGCAGTCGATGCGAGTTCGCAGGCTCTGCGAATCGCCAGACGCCGAGGGGCTGCGCCTTCATCGGCAATCAACTTCGTCCATGCCACCATTCCCTTCGAGTGGCCCCAGGGCACTTTCGACTGCGTCGTGCTGTCGGAGACCGGCTTCTACCTCAGTCGTTCCCAGCTCTTCGACACCTTGGAGAAGATCGATGGCTCGACAACGGTTCGTTTCGTCCTCGTGCTCTGCCATTGGAGGGGAGAGATCGACGATTGGCCACTGGATGCCGATGAAGTGCATCGCATCTGCTTAGGCGCCTGGCCTCGTCATCGGATCGAACACCGGTATGAAGGGGATTATCGTCTGGACATCATCACGATCGACAAGGATTTCCGCCCATCCGCGGCCGAGGGGCACGCATGATCACGCGTTTGGGTGTGATCATCCCGGCTCATAATGAGGAGGAAGACATCCTCGGGTGCCTCGAGTCGGTGCAGCGATCGCGCTCATGCGCTGTCGAGAGAGGCATCGACTGTCGGTTTCGAGTACTTGTCGTGGCAGATGCCTGCACCGATGCCACGGAGGGCATCGTCGAGGATTTCGCCGCCCGACATCGCGACGTCTTCGTCCTCGCGACCTCTTTTCAGTCCGTGGGTCGAGCCCGCGACTTCGGATGGAGGCACTTCATGCGAACAGAGAAATCGACGACAGAGCAAGACTCCGACTCGGCGTGGATCGCATTCACAGACGCCGACAGCAGAGTGCCCGAACATTGGATCACCACACATCTTGAACTCGCCGCTACAGGTGTCGATTGCCTGGTGGGCACTGTGGCCCCACGCCCGGAGACAGCATCGACCGAACTGATCGCAGCTTGGCATGCCAACCACGAACTGCTCGAGAACCACCCGTACATATTCGGAGCGAACATGGGTCTGCGCGCCGGCGTGCTCGAAGCCATGGGCGGCGTACCGCCGCTGGTGTGCGGTGAGGACGAGGCAATCGTCGACGCGGTGCTGCGGGAGGGCGGAGATATCCGCAGAACCGACGACTGCAGAGTGCTCACGTCTGCTCGTCTGTCCGGTCGCACGCGCGGCGGATTCAGCAGCTATCTGCGGCAGCTGAGCTGAAGCGGTGGTGCCTTCCGGTCCCGAAGATCGGGGCGCTTACGGGGCGGTGGCGCTCTGGTCCTGACTCGTTCTCCACCTGCACGTGAGGCGCCCCTCCGGAGAGAGACGCCTCACGTGACGGTGCGAGCAGATCAGGCGAAGATGCTCACCCCTCCTGGCCCCACGAGGCAGCCGACGACGATGAGGACGACGCCCCAAAGAATCTGCTTACGCAAGATCGCGAAGACGCCCGAGACGACGAGCAGCGCTGCGAGGATCCATAGGACAATAGCCATAATTTCTCTTCCTTATCGGTTTCGCTGTGAGCGTGGCACCACCGGATCGATAGCCGGTGCGGAATCTGATCAACGCCGAGGCTGAGCGCAACGACGTCGGAGAGCTGCCTTTCACTTGGCCGGCCGAAGGGTGCGATTCCATGTGCCTTTGCATCCTCCGAGTCTGCCGACCTCAAACAGCACTCGCCGAGAAGATTACAGCGTAAACACCGCGAACGATACCTCCTCCTTCACAGAGGGGTCGTCTTCGCGGCCACAGCGGAGTGAGAGAGGCGATCGGTCCCGACCCCCGTATGACGAAGAATGTGGACGGTACGAGGCAGGCGTGACAGGCTGATGTGATGCGTACACTCACGGTCCTCGGAGCCTCGGCCGCCCACCCCGTCCCAGGGGAGGCTTGCAGCGGCTATTTCCTTGACTGGGATGGGTTCCGACTTGTGCTCGATCTCGGCTATGGCACGTTCCCGCGCCTGTTGAGCCATGTGCCAGATGCTGAGATCGATGCGGTTGTCATCACTCACGAACACCCTGACCACTGCATCGATCTTCACGCGCTGTTCCGTTTCCGTCAGTATGCCGAGACACCGACGAAGAAGCTGCCGCTGTACTGCCCCGCCGGAGTCATCGACCTCCTCGGCGCTGTGGAACCAGGCCTTGACATGACCTCGGCATTCGACATCCATCTTCTGCCTGGGCACTTCGAAGTCGGGCCTTTGAGGCTCAGCTCCGTGTCTTTGCCGCATTTCGTGCCCAATTACGGAGTTCGCCTCGAGACCGCGACGGCAGCGGTCGCCTTCACCGGAGACACCGGACCGCATCCGGGACTCGCTGATCTCGGTCGCGCAGCCGATCTCTACATCGTTGATGCCACCGACCGACCCGGCGAGCAGGACAGCACCCGCCGCAACCTATTGACTGCTTCCGAAGCCGGTGAGTGGGCTCAGAGAGCCGGTGCCAAGCGGCTGCTTCTCACCCATTTCTGGCCAGGCAATGACCGTTCAGCGTCCGCTGAAGATGCAGGCGCGCACTTCGATGGAGAGGTCCTCACCGCCGAACCCGACTTGCGCATAGCTTTCTGACCGCTCGCACCGGCAACCGCGGCGGAGGGCCGTTGGCAGCTGACCGCCGAGACACAGAGATGGCCGGCACGCGTCACCGCCCGACATTGCCGGTGAGGACGCCGACCAAGGTCAGGACCATGGCGATGGCCAGAGCGATCGCCGAGGCGACGAAGGCGGCGGCGATGTGCTCGCTCAGGGCCGCCGCGACGATGGCCGGTCCGACGATCTGACCGATGCTGTACCAGGACGTCAGCTTCGCCGAGGCGTTCGCGACGCCCATCTGCGTGCCGACGCCGATCGTCATCATGACCACCCCGATGAAGGTGAAGCCGAAGAGGGCGGCAGCGATGATGAGGACGACCGGTGAGGATCCGAAGACCGCGAGCAGGGCACCGAAGACCTGGAGGCAGTAGCAGACGGTCAGTGCCTTGACCGTGCCGATGCGGGCGGCGACCGCTGACCAGGTCAGGGGAGAGGCTGCTGTTGCGATCCCGGCGATGAGCCACGTCGAGGCGGCCGCGGTTGTTCCGAAAACGGGACCGGCCAGCACCACGAGGTAGGTGCCGATGATGATGTAGCCGCCGCCTTGGAAGAAGTAGCCGGTGGAGAGGATCGCCATGGCTCGGCGACGGTTGGCCGCAAAGGGGGTGACCGCCTCGGCGGGATCGTCGGTGTTGGTCTCGGTCGGGTTGGCTGACTCGGTAGGGGCTGCCGCCTCGGTGGGGGTGGGGTTTTGTGGGATCCGGGCCGGGATCGGCCAGGTCCAGGCGATGATGGAGAAGATCGCGGACACGGCCGTGCAGATGAGCCACAACTGTCGCCAGTCGGCGAAGCTGCCGGCGGCGAGCACGATGGCTCCGGAGACGAGGATGCCGAAGCCGACTCCACCGTAGGAGATGCCGCCGTCGCGCGGTCGGCGGGAGTTCGCGGGAATGCGTTGGGTCACGCACACGAAGATCAGCCCCGAGGCGATTCCGGCGATCGTGCGGATGCCGCCCTGCCAGATGAGATTCGGGGTCAGGGCGACCGCGGCGAGACCCACGGTGGAGACGATGAGGCTGAGGCGGTAGACGAAGCGGTTGGGTTCGACCCAACCTTGGGCGATGACGAGGGTGCCGACGAAGTAGCCGACGTAGTTCAGCGTCGCGATCCATGCACCGGGCGCCGAGCTCCAGTGGAGGGCCGCGACCATGAGTGGCAGGGCCGGAGTGTAGAAGAACCGGCCCATGCCCATCGCCACCGCGAGACCGAGATTGCCGCGGATGGGAGTGAGAGAGGGGACGGCGGTGCTGTCGGGCACGGTGGGTCCTCTCGTCAGGCGGTGCTTCGGGCGGATGTTCGGGTGGCGGTGTCTCCGACCCTACGATGCCATGAGAATGGGGCGACCGCCTCGGCGGGAGGAGATGCGGACGTTCTCTGTGTATCGGTGGTGCGGGTGGTGTCTCAGTTCGCACTGTGGAAGTTGTTGTATCCGGGCGGACAGGGCAAAGTTATTTCCGTGAACATCAGAAGGAGTTTTCAGGGCGGCGTGCTGGCGCTCGCCCTCGTTCTGTCGGGGTGTTCGTGGTTCGATCCTGATGGTTCATCGCCCACCTCGAACCCGAGCCCCACTCCGACCGAATTCGAGCAGTCGAAGGTCGATGCGTCGGGGGCAGCTGCCGAAGTCACAGTCACTGCTGACAAGACCGGTCCCAGTTTCAGGGCTGACAACATCGGGGTCTCCTTCGAAGCCACCGATCTGGCCGACCCCCGGCTCGATCCGGCGAATTCCAACCTCGACGAGCAGCTGAAGGCGCTCGGGTCTCCGGCGCTGCGATTCGCCGGCAATGCCCTCGACCGAAGGACGTTCTGGACGTCGAAAGGGGAGAAGCCGAAGCACGGCGAACAGACCACCATCACTCCCGATGACCTCAAGCGATTGAAGAAGCTCGTCGATGTCACCGGTTCCACTGTCACCCTCGGCGTTCCGCTGGGCACGTACGATCCGGAACGCGGAGCGGACATGGCCGCGCACGCAATCGACATCCTCGGCGATTCCCTCATCGGTCTGGGGATCGGCAACGAACCGAACGGATACACCGTCGACGATGTTCCCGGTGGTGCGGTCCGCGGTGACGATTGGAACGAGGACAAATACGTCAAGCAGCTCGAAGCGTATGCCAAGGCCATCCATGCGAAACGGCCCGAGGCACCGATCATCGGCCCCGACGTCTACGACGGGGCATGGATGACGGCCTTCCTGGACTCTGGAGTGAAGAAGAAGACCGCGCTCGCGCAGCATTGGTACCAGCTCTACGACTGCGATTCTTCCTCGGTGCCTGGTCGGGGCCCGCAGGCGCCGAACCTCATCGAGCCCATTGCGAAAGAGGCGGCGAAGAAGAACCTCGGCATCGGGAAGGACAAGGCCGACGCTGCGGGGCTGCCGCTGTGGCTCGAAGAGACCGGGCCGACGAGTTGCCCGGGCACGAACGACACCTCACTGACGAACGCCTCGGCGCTGTGGGCCGCCGACTACACGCTGTATGCGGCCACCTTGGGTGTCGAGCGCATGGCCATGCACTCGATGCTCGGGGCTTGCAAGGGTGGAGCGCCGATGTCGCTCATCTGCGATCCGGCCGACCGCGGGGACCGGTCGGATGAGTTTCAGGTGAGGCCGAACATGCTCGGGCTGCGACTGCTGGTGCCGAGTGTTGGTGGGCATTTCACGAAGACCTCGGTGGCTGGCGGCGGGAATATGAGCGCCTACACGGTGGTGAAGAACGACGGCCGCACGTTGGTCACGACGGTGATCAACGCGAACGATGCCGCTTCGGTGGGCGGGAACCCTGTGACTCTGTCGATGCCGTCGGGGTTCAGTGTTTCGTCGGCGTCTCAGGTTTATGGGGAGTCGAATGATGTGAAGAGTGCGACGCAGGTGGTGCCGGCGAACCCGCTGCCGGCCGATGTGCCGTTCAGCGGGGACGGGGCTTCGGCGTCGTCGTCGTCGGGTGGGGCGTCTGGTTCGGCGTCGAACTCGCCGGATACGTCCGGTTCGCCGACCGCTCCGATCGGCGGTATGGGCGACGACGGGAAGCTGCGGATCGACCTGGCCGGGAGCTCGGTGACGGTCTTCATCATGCGCAAGGGGTGAGGAGGCCGGGCGGGCAGAGTTGTTACGGTGAGGATTTATCTAATCCAATCAGAACATTGTGTCGCGAAAGAATGAGGCAGGCAATCTTCTTCGGCATTGAATGACAGATCTGGTGTCAGTCGCTTCACATATGATGGATTTGTAGTACCACAGCGCACCGCGAGGCATCTGATGGAAACGTTGAAAGCGGAACGCTTCAATCTTTTGTGGGACAAGCTAAGTGATGCCCTTGACGATCAACAGAAGCGCAATACTGTGATGAACCTTCTGACTAAGCTGCGAACGTCAGGCAAGATCGTCAACGCAGGGAGCCGGTCGAAGTCGCGATGGAAGCTTACTTAACTTTCGTCAAGTGTAAGAGAGCTAAGTAAGAAGGATTGCCTCCCGACTGATGTCATCGCTGGTCAGCGCCGCGATTGCTTTCTTAGATGTACGGTTGTGATGCCTCAACCAAGTAAGAAAGCCGGCCTCTTCATAGGGCAGAGCAGTGGGCAACAAGCCCAGCGAACTGCAGACGAAACACCACGGTTGCCGGCGTCCTCGCGATGAGGAGATCGGCACCCGTGTTGGTTGTGTAGGCGACGACGGGAAACTGTGGATCGATCTGGTCAGGAGGACGTCGGTCGCGTTGGCCGTCATCAGTCCCAATAGTCGACGACGGACACACCGAGTCTGTCGAGCAGCGTATCGAGCTGCACTTGCCCTTCGCCTTCGTAAAGGGAGCCGATGGAGTCCCGTCCCGGGTTGAGGCGGAAGGCGTCCCGGCCTTGGCTCAGACGCTCTTCGAAGAGAACCATGACGAGCACTCGGGGCAATCGACTGACCTCTACCTGCCGGGAGTGCCAGATGATGCCGCTGAAATTCTGAGGCGAAGCATGGATGGCTTTGGCGACAGTGCGAGTGCAGGGGTAATGCTGGCTGGGGCTGGACGAGATCGCTGTCCGCTTCAGGCCAAGGTCATCCAGCTGCGGATCACGAAGGTCGGCAACCTTAAAAACTTCCGAAGCAAGCAGTTCGACGTGCAGAAGTCCGTGGAAGCTTTCCTCCTCAGCCTCCGGAATGCCGTCCACGTCGACATCGCGAAGGCTTCCTTCGAGGAGGGCAGCCTCCGGGGTTTCGGCGAGGTAGATCGCAGCAACACGGTTCCCGCCCAATTCGGAGTCGAACGGGGAGAATCGTGCGTTGCCGAACCCAGGGTTGAACTCCGTGCGTCCAAACCGGGAGTCATAAACGCGACTCCAGGCTGTGTCTGCGGGGATGGTCGTCGACGGCAGCTGGCCCTTGCGGGCCAGGTCAGTCAGTGCTCCGATCGCCACCGTGCACGTAGACGGCTCCGGACAGGTCAGGGCTTCGGGTTTGAACGCGCGACTCATGCGCCGGCTGGGAAGTCGAGGTCATCGATGTGCGCCTGGACCGAGTTTTCAACCACCTCTGGTTTCTCGTGGACCAGCTTGGCGGGGATGCGCCCGCTGAGCAGTCCAGTGGGCCGAGTACTCCATGCCCAGATTGCCCACGGTCGGACGCCGGCCTTGAGCAGCGGTTGGACGATGGTGCTGCTGACCGCCTTGTCGAGGTCGCCTTCGTCGTCGAGCTGAAAGGCGGGCACGAGGACTCGCCCTTGTGCCTCGACGGTGAATAGCCTCTGTTCGTGGCGCTGGCGCGATACCCACTGACGTGCAGCCTTTTCGTTGGAGTCGCGCATGTCAGCCACGGCCGAGTAAGTGGCCGCACCTTCACTCTCGAGGAGCCGCTTGCGAATCTCACCACTGCGGACCGCCTGGCGCTGAGTCGCTCCAGAAACGATCTGCGCATTGTCGACATAGTCCTGATCGATGTGCTTTCGCAGCGTGGCGCGACCGGAGACCCGGAGCCGTTTGCGCTGTTTGTAGAGTCGGATGGCGTCTTGAACTTCGTGTGGACTCAGCCCTTCGAAATCCACCTGCTCATCCTGGGCCATAGGTTGATGCGCCTGTGCAGTCATAGCAACCTCCTACTTCTGCTCTCCAGTGTAGCACTTGTGCAATTCCGGCAGCAGGTTATTCAATCGCTACATTTCGCCGTCAAGTTCGCCTGTCTTGGAGCAACTCCCCGAAGGGCGGAAAACTCTTCGCGGTTGACCTCGGGCCCTATAGATTGATCGCCACGACCGGGTCCGTAGTGGGTTGATCGGATCCGCCCTCCGGCTCGATGGTGATGCCGAAGACGCTGCCGTCGGTGAAAGTGTGGCCGCCGATCGTCGTCGATTCTCCGGTCATCAGTCCGGCGCTTTCTGGCCCCTCATCGCCGATCACCCACATCTGCATTGATTTCCCCTCTGGAGCCCGTCCGACACCGTCGGGGCTGATCCGGATGAGCTGTTCGGACTCCGAGGACGACACGGTGACCGTTCCTCCCTCCGGAAGCTCGTCCGTGCTCGTGCGCAGATCGTCGGCTTGCATCAGCCGTGTGGATTCGTCGAGCTGCCGCTGCGCGGCGGTGAGATCCTCCTCGAGCTGGTTCTGACGCTGCGTCTGCTGCCAGACGGTCACCCCGGATCCAGCCGCGACGATGAGCGCGGCCGCGGCGGCCGCATAAGGCACCCAGGAGCGACGACGTGACTCGCGGTGATCGGCCAGAGAGGTCGGAGGCGCGAGGGAGACCGGGTTCGCTGCAGTCGAGTTCGCCTCCGTATGCGTCGCCGGGCTCAGCAGCCCGTTCGTCGACCTCTGCTGCGCATGCGTTTGGGGGATGGAGAGAATCGCCTGTCGAGTCTCCGAGCTGACCTCGACCGGCTCGTCGGACTCGGCTGCTTCGGCCATGACGTCGGCGTAAACGGCGACCTCGGCACGGAAGTCAGCATCGGAATCGGCCAGCGTCTGAGCCTCGGCGAGCTCGGAGTCGCTGAGTCCGCCGAGCGCCAGGCCGGCGGCCAGATAGTCACGATCGGTGCTCATCGACTCGCCTCCAATTCCTTTCGCAGCTTCTTCATTCCGTCTCTGATCCGTGACTTGATGGTGCCCAGCGGCACCTTGAGGTTCTCCGAGATCTGAGCGTGGGTCAGACCCTGATAGAACGCCATGACGATCGGTCTGCTCTGATCCTCCGGCAGTCCCTTCAGCGCCGAGACTGTCCGGTCCGATTCCGCCCGGTCGATCACGGTCTGCTCGACCTCATCACCCGCCTCGGCGGTGGACCGCAGTCCATCGGCGAGGTCCCGGTCCTGCTGGGACTGGACGCTGCGCACGCAGTCGATGGCCCGTCTGCGACACAGAGTGATCAACCATGCCCGGCCCGTTCCCTTCGCGGGATTGAAGCCCGAGCACCGAGTCCACACCTCGGTGAAGCATTCCTGCAGGACCTCCTCGGCCAGTGACTGGCTCTTGACGATCCGGACGATCACGGCCATGAGGATCCTGGACTGGTTCGTGAAGAGTTCCTCGAACGCCGCCGCGTCACCCTCGCTGATCCTCAGCAGCAGCTGACCGCTGGGATCGGCCGAACCGTAGTCGCCAGACGTGGTGTCCGTTGAGGTGGGGGCCGGTTGCCGGGGTTGCGGCGCAGACTCCGGGGGACTGTGTCGAAACGTCGTCGGATCGTCGGAACTCATGCACCAATCTTCTCATCCCCCGAGCAGTGCCTGGCACGTTCGCCGGTGGTGAGAGGAGGAAAGAGGGGTGGCCAGGGGCCGATCGCGATATGAAGGATCGATCCCTGACCGGTGCTGCGAGGAGTATGGGATGTCAGTCCTTCGGCATCATCACGGCATCGACCATGTAGACCGTGGCGTTGGCGGTCTTGACTCCGCCGCAGACCAGTCCGGCATCGTCGAACTTCATGTCCTCGCCCTCACCGGAGATCTTGACCTTCGAGCCTTCGACGGTCTCGTGCTCACCGGCGATCTCATCGGGGGAGAGCTGACCGGGGATGACGTGGTAGGTCAGCACCTTCGTCAGCTGGTCCGAATCCTTGGCCAGGGCGTCGAGGTCGTCCTTCGGCACATCGGCGAACGCATCGTCGATCGGGGCGATGACCGTGAACTCGTCACCGTTGAGGGTGTCGACGAGGTCGACATCGGGATTGAGCTCACCCGAGACAGCCTTGGTTAAGGTGGTCAGCATTGGGTTGTTCGAGGCGGCAGTGGCCACCGGATCCTGGCCCATGCCCTCGACAGAACCGGCCCCGTCCGGGTTCGCCTCCGCGTAGGCCGAGCAGCCCTTGCCGACGAGGTCGGAATCGGCCATGGAGGAGTCGCCGGACTCGTCTGGCATCTCGGACTCGCCCGAGTCAGCGGGCTGAGATTCGGAGCTGCCCGATTCCGAACCGGACTCCTCCCCGCCGGAACCGGAATCCATTCCGCAGCCGCTCAGAGCCAACAGGCCGATGGCGCCGGCCGAGAGGATGGTGGCGGTGCGTGTGCGAAGCAGTGTCTTCATTGTTCTTCTCCTAATCAACAGTGATGCGTATTCGCGCACAGCTGTGAAGTGATCTCCATTGCTCGCTGTGTACTGGGTATTCGGTGCGGTGCCGGGATCGGATGGGCGGATGGAGAAGAAACCTGAGTAATCCTTCGCGGAACCGGCGGCAATCAGCCGACTCCCAAGCGGGCGAAGGCATCGCGGAAGATGGTCAGCGAGTCCAGACCCGGCAGCTTCTGGACGCTCTTGTCGAGCTTGTCCAGTTCGTCTGTGTGCTCTTGGAAGAGATGACTCATCACGTGCTTGACTTCGGCATCGTCCATCATCCCCGAGCCGACAGGCTTCCACAGCTTTCCCAGCGCCAGGCGCACGATCTTCTGAGCTCGTGGGTTGTCTTCGAGCCTCTGTCGTGCCTGAGTCGTGTAGAAGGCCACATGTCGAGTCTCCTGTTTGGCGATGCGCTCAAGCAGCGGAGAGAGCACCGGGTGGTCCTGCATCGCCGCCATCCTGCGATATCCGGCTGTGGCGGAGAGTTCGTTGGCCGCACCCCAAGCCATATGCACGGCAATGAAGTCCGTGCCCACCATGTTCGACAGCAGCGACTGCTTCGCGGGTCCCAGCGCGAGTTTCCACCCCAAGCTCATCCGCTTGGCTTTGACCTCGTCGTAATCGACGTGGATCCCGTGTTTCTCGAGCACGGCGGCCAATGCCTCTCCGTGCCAGAACTCCTCACGGTTCCACATGGTCATGAATGCCGCCGTGGCGTCCTCGCTGTGTGAAGGAGTGACGAGCAGCTCCCTGACGAAACATGTGGTGTGGTATTCGACGTCGCACATGTATCGCACCGACCGGAGAGTGTCTCTGTCCAAGGGCATGTCATCGAACACATCGAGATCCAGATCGGTCCAGTTCACCGCCTCGGACGTCTCGGCGTACTTGTCGAAGTCAAAGGCCATGGTTTCTCCCTGCTTGAGCATGGGCTCTGCGCGTCGAGCGCAGCGCCGCCGTCACTTGGTTCATCGAAGGCTGCGGGTTCCCCGGCAGGAACCGTCCGATCTCGGCATCCGAGTCGATCAGACGTCGTCTGTCGGAGGCAGAGGCGAAGATGCTTGTCAGAGCGCTGGCTTCATCCGGTTCGGGCACTCCGACGATCCTCAGAGGAGCCCACGGCCGCATGAGGTGAGCACGAGCGGTGAGGGCTTCGATCCGTGATCGTCGGATCCGAGCCACCGCCTCCGAACGGAAGAAGCGGACGATCGCCTCGCGCCGGTCGATGATCTCGGTCAGGACGCGAGCGGCTTCACCGCTGAGTCGTGTACGCACTGCCCGTTCAGCTGCCTGGAGGCCCGCCTCCTGTATCGCGAGCCTGGCCATGTGTCCGGCGGTGAGAGGTTCCTTGACCAGTCCGCCGACGACAGGTGCGAGGATCGGCAGGCCCCGTTCGACCCACATTCCGCGCAGTCTCCGTGACCTGCCCCCGCGAAGGTCCTCAGGGCTGAGGGTGGTTTCGAGCATGTCGCGCAGTGCCCGCGCCAACCAGTACCGCTCGTAGCCCCATCCCGTCACGAAGGCTGTGATTCGCGCTTCGTTGGACGTCCAGGAGGCGAACATCGCCCGGGTCTCGGCCAGCGCTGAGTTCTCCAGTCGCCATAGGAAGCCGAGATCGTGTGCCACGTCCTCGGTCATCTCGATGCGCTCGGGGTCGAATTCGATTCGTCCTCGAGCGTGAGCAAGATAGTCGTCGACATCGAATGCTGTGCGGAGCACGATGGGATGCTCTGCATCGGAGAACAGTCGTCCTCTGACGTGCCCGGGCGGATGTTCGATGAGGGGGTTGTGGAGTGTTCTGTCGCTTGTCACCATTCCATCACTTTCCATCGCTTCTTCAGTGCCAGGCCGTAGAGACCGAGATCCGGAGTGACGGCAACGGGACTGCCGACGAGTTCGAGCCATGCGGCATCGCCCAGAGAGTCGCCGTAGCCGGTCGAACGTCCCAGATCGGCACCCACAGTGTCGGCATATTTGCGCAGCCAGTTCGCCCGAGCCTCATCGACCAGCGGAGGGCTCGCGAGGAACCCCGAGAGAACACCGTCAGCGGTGACGTCCATCCGGGTGGCGACCACCTCGTCGAAGAGATCGGCCAGAGGTTCGACGAGGACGTCGAGAGCGCCCGTGAGCAGGACCGTTCGGTGACCGGCCGCGCGGTGCTCGTCGATGAGCTGCCGGGCCTGGGGGCGGATGGAGTCGCGGATCGTCTGCCCGAGGCGGCCGGTGACGGCCGCTCGGAGCTCATCGAGTTCGAAGCCCTGATACCGACGGTTGACCATGCGGATAAGGTCCGAACGGTCGCGGTACTCGGCGCGCAGCAGTCCGGGGACGACTCGGGCCATCGTTCCCATCATCGCCGGCCACTTGTAGATCGGCTGCGTGGCGCGCACGACCGCCGCGAACTGCTGCACGATGTTCGCCGAGATCACCGTCCCGTCGAGGTCGAAGACGGCCAGAGCCTCGGAAGTCGGCGGCAGGGGACGCGGAGTGGGCGGGGCCTCGCTCTGGCGGCGTCTGCGCGAATAGCTGCGGGTGAGTTCTGTGATCGCCGGGATGTGGACGTCCTGGAAGTATTCCGTCCAGTCGATCTCGGTCACGTCGAACCTGCGGTTGGTCGGGCAGTCCTCCGGCAGCCGCTCAAGCAGCCGTCTCGTGTTCGCATCATCGAAGATCATCTCTGTCTTCGTGTACTGCTGGTACAGGTCGGCGAACTGACGCAGCGACTTCAGTTTGGCATCGGTTCTGTGCAGCCGTGAAATCAGAGCGCGTGTGCGCGCCGAGGCGGGCAGCCGCTCGACGACTTCGCGGCCGACGCCCGTGACCAGTTCCTTCAGCCGGATGCGCTGTTCGATGAGTTCGGAGCTGGGGAAGCTCCATTCGGGCACCACCGTGGGAACCCCCTCTGTGTCAGGCAGGGGATGGGCGAGGAAGTACTCGCGGACGGTTCCGACCAACTGGTGGAACGGCAGGGGATTGCTCGTGCCCGAGACGACCTGGTAGTAGTCCGAACGACCTCGATCCGGCTGTCCGGAGCTGCTGTCGTGCTCTGCCGGCTGCCGCTCGAGAGGACCCTGTTCGGCAAGGGCGAGGATGACATTGACGACATAGTCGACGGGAATGATGTCGAGCACCGAATCGGCGTGCCCGGGGAACTCCGAGAGGCTTCCTTTGGCGTAGGCCATGATGAGGGGGTCAGCGACTTTGAAGCCGTCGATCCACCCGGGGCTCGGTCGACGGAACGCGGATTCGATGATGGACGGGCGAACGAACGAGACCTGATGCCCCTCGGCGGCCCATTCTTCGCCGATCCGCTCGGCAAGCGCCTTGGTGAAGGTGTAGATGTCTGTCCACCCGAGGGACTGGGCACGGGTGCGTCCGAACTCGACGAGTCGATCCCGCACATAGCTCTCCCTGGCGGCTTCCGCCCCGGCGGCCACCGATTTCGGGCCCATCCGAGAGCTCTGTGCTTGGGCTGTGCGGATGAATCGACTCAGATTCTCGGGCTGTCTGGATTCGGACTCGACGCTGGTCCTGGCCTGTCGGGCCGCCCGGGACTCATCGCCATGATCGACGGTGTGGGGCAGCCGGGACTCCTGCACGAGGCCCTTCGCGATGCCTCCGACATAGGCTGTCGAGACATGGATGACGTGGGGGCTCTGATCCGATTCCCGCAGAGCGGCATAGAGTCGTTCGACGCCCCCGACATTGGTGTCGAACGCCTCATCGATAGCAGCGTCGAAGGACACGCTCGATGCGGAGTGGATGACGACGTCGAAGCGATCGGTCAAGGGCGGCAGATCAGCGAGGTCTCCCTCGAGGGCCGTGACCCGTGAATCGAAGGCCTCACGCACAGTCTCTTCGCCGACCCGATCGATCCAGGACGCGAAGACCGGCTTGCCGAGCAGCCGCTGCAGACGATCATGTCCCGAGTGGGTTCCGCGGGGACGAACGAGTGCGGTGACGGCGACGTGCGGGTCGCTTTCGAGCAGCGCTTGGAGCAGCGCCTGACCAAGGAACCCTGTGGCACCGGTCAAGAGGTATCGGCTGGCGTACATGCGGAAACCTATCGGGTAGAGAATGCGATTCGGTGGAAGCGCGGACGTGGTTTACACGATTGATTCGGTGCGGACCGGTGTTTGGATGCCTGTATCGTAGCAATATGAATGTGGCCCTCATCACCGGAGGCACTGCGGGGATCGGTGCGGCTTTCGCCCGCGCTTTCGCCAGACGTGGTGTCAGTCTTGTCCTCGTCGCTCGGGACCCCGGCACCCTGGAGTCGTTTGCCGAGCAGCTTCGCGCCGACTACGGCGTTCATGTCGAAACGATCGCGGCTGACCTCGCCGACCGAGGTGCCCAGGCTCGCGTGGCGGCTCGGATCGAGGAGCCCGGTTCGGAACCCGATATCGACATCGTGGTCAACAATGCGGGATTTTCGGTCCGATCGAGCCTGCTCAGCCCGGATGTCACCGAACATGATCGCGGCTTCGAAGTGATGCAGCGCGCTGTGCTGATCATCGGCGGTGCCGCCGCCAGAGCGATGAAGCATCGAGGGCGGGGATGGATCATCAATGTCTGCTCCGTCAGCGCTGGGCTGACGCAGAATAATTACACCGCCATCAAAGCGTGGACGCAGAACTACTCCGAGGCGCTGTCGGTCCAGACTGCGGGCACAGGCGTGAATGTGACCGCTCTGGTGCCCGGATGGGTGCGCACTGAGTTCCATTCCCGAGCCGGCATCGCTGGAACGTCGATTCCCGACCTGCTGTGGATGGATGCGGACATGCTCGTGGAGGGGTGCTTGCGAGACGTCGCTCGCGGGAAGAGGATCTCGGTGCCGCAGCTGCGGTGGAAGATGATCTCGTCGACGCTTCGGGTGCTGCCGCGTCCGGCAATCCACCGTCTGTCCGCTCTGCTCACTTCTCGTCGGCAGCAGGAGGGGTAGGGCGGCGACGCTCGACCGGTCGAAGAAATTCGGGGAAATGCCCATCCGAATGCGATAGCGGCTCCGAACCAGTGGAGATGACTGATCACACTCTCTCCCCGCCGGCGCCGCCGAAGTACCGGTCGCGCACGCGCTCCGCGCTGCGATTCCTCCTCCAACGTGTCCTCTTCCGGGGCCTCGTCCGTTCGACGATCACTCCGACGGTGAGTATCGCTCCAGGAGTGCGCAAGCTCGACCGAGGCTTTCTCGTGATTGCCAACCACACCTCACACCTCGACGCGCCCATGATCGCGCAGAGCCTGCCGCGCAGACAGTCGCGGTTCCTTGCGACCGGAGTCGCCAACGACTACTTCTTCACCGTATGGCACAAGCGGCTCTTCGTCCGGTGGCTCTTCAACGCGTTTCCGATCTATCGCGAAGGATCACGCGGCAGCGCGCATCTGCCCCGCGCTCTGCTGCGCTCGGGTGTGCCGGTTCTGCTGTTTCCCGAGGGCGGTCGGCAGAAGTCAGGCACGATCGCTGATTTCAAGGTCGGGTCGATCAAGCTGGCAGTCGACTCCTCTGTCCCCATCGTTCCGACGGCCGTCGTCGGAGGCTACGAAGCGATGCCCAAAGGCTCCGCCTGGCCGGTGCCGGGCAGGCCACCTGTGCATGTGGTCTTCGGTGAACCGGTCACCGCCCGATCAGAGGAATCGCTGTCTGAGCTCACCGCGCGGGTGCGGCAACTCGTGGCGGAGCTCTTCGCCGCGGGAGCCGATGACATCGGTGTCGGCAGTGCACACGCCGAATCGCCGGAAAGGACGAAGAAATGAGAGAACCCATGAGAATGCAGGACGTCAAGCGGCATCGCTGGTGGGGCTGGGGAGCAGAAGGAGTCGACTTCCGGTGGGAGACCAAACCCGACTTCGCTGCGATCGCCAAAGACAAAGTCGGTCTCGACCTCTGGAATGCTCCGCGGCCGACCACGCCGGCGCTCAGCGATCTGAACATACCCGAGTCTCGTATGACATCGACGCTTCTCGACGAGCTCGGCGCCGTGGTCGAGTCGGACAATGTCAGCGTCGACGACGAACTGCGCGTGGTCCATTCGTTCGGCCGCTCCCTGCCGGACCTCTACCGGGTGCGCCACGAGCCGATCACCCGCCTCGTCGACGCCGTTGTCTACCCCGGCAGCGAGGATGAGATCGCCGCTGTCCTCGCTCTCGTCCTCGAGCGAGATCTCGTGCTCATCCCCTATGGCGGCGGCTCGTGCATCTCCGGCTCAGTGACCCCGAGTCCGGATGAGGAGCGTCCCATCGTCTCGCTGAATCTCGGGAGGATGCGTCGAGTCATCGACATCGACGAGTATTCGGGCCTCGCCCGAGTCGAAGCCGGAGCATACGGGCCCGACCTCGAGGAGCAGCTCAATCTTCGCGGATGGACGATGGGTCATTTCCCCGACTCGTTCAGCTATTCGACCCTCGGCGGATGGGCGGCGACCCGGTCATCGGGAATGCAGTCGGACAAGTACGGTGACATCGAAGACATCGTGCGTGGACTTCGCGTCGTCCACCCTCGTGGCGTCATGGTGAGCAAGCCCATTCCGGGCCGCGATTCGGGCCCGTCGGTGCACGAGATGGTCCTCGGCAGCGAAGGACGTCTCGGCGTGATCTCGGAATGCACGGTGCAGGTGCATCGACTGCCGAAGGTGCGACAGGTCATCGCCTACCTCTTCCCCGATTGGGCGAGTGGGGTCGAGGCCATGCACGACATCGCCCGGTCCGAAGTCACACCCGCGTTCACCCGTCTCTCCGACGGGCCCGAGACTCGGTTCAGTCTCGCGATGGTCTCTGAGCCGAGGGGCGTGAAGGCAACGATCGCGGCTCGCGGTCAGGACGCCCTGTTCGCCTACCTGCGGTCCAAAGGATGGGACACGACAGAAGGCATGTGCCTGTCATACGTCTGCTTCGAAGGGTCGAAGGAGCGCGTGGCACGTGAGAAGGCCGAGGTGAAGGAAATCATCGGTCGCCGAGGCGGAATCAGTCTCGGCTCCGGGCCCGGCACCGTCTACGATCAGAAGAAGTTCGACACCCCGTATCTGCGCGACTTCCTGCTCAACTACAAGGTCTTCGGCGATGTCTGTGAAACGGGAGTGACGTGGGGAGATCTCAAGAACGTCCATGCTCGAGTGCACGAGCGATTCCGCCAGACCCGCAGTGGGCAGGGCGGACCGGGGTTCATGTTCTGCCATCTGTCCCACAGCTATCACGGCGGCGCCTGCCTGTACTTCACCTTCGCGATTCCCTACACGGATGAGGGCACGGCGCTGGCGGAGTATCAGGACGTCAAGGACAGCATTCAGCAGGAGTTCATCGACTCCGGCGGAGGCCTGTCGCACCACCACGGAGTCGGCACCGAACACCAGCCATGGCTCGTCGACGACATCAGCGAGCCGGGGGCATTCTTGGTCGATGCCGTATTCCGAGCCACCGACCCCGGACAGAACCTCAACCCGGGGAAAGTCCTCGGCGATCGGGCTCCGTCCTGAGGAGGTTGGTCTCGCTGGGCTGCACGCATCCGCATCCTCACCGTCCGGCGAGAATCTCCTGCAGGCCGACAGCCTCGACGGGCAGTCGATCGGCACTGCACAACGCAGCGACATACGGTCGAGGGCATGTGAGCCGGGAGATGTTCAGTGCGTCGAGTTCGGAATTTCCGGGGGCCGCGATCGTGGCCGTCCATTGTCCGTGCGGGCCGATTCCCGACGGCAGGTTCATGATTTCGATATCACTGGGCGGCACAGACAACCCGTGCCCGGTGGTCTTCACCGCGGCTTCCTTGCACACCCAGAGGTCGACGCGCTGACGCACGGAATCGCCGCCCTCGGTCAGAGTCTCCGTCGGGCCGAGGACGTAGTCGTCGAAGCCTGAGAAGACATCGGGAGGGACCTGTTCGATGTCGACTCCGATCGGTGAGGTCCCAGGCGCCGAGGCGATCGCCACGGCCCCGTTCGACCGAGACAGGCTGAGCTCCGCCCCGGGGACTGTCGGCTTGCCATGAGGGCCGCCGCACGTGCGACAGCGGCGTGTCAGTTCCAATTCGCCGGCCTCTTCGAGGTCGACGCCGAGGCGGCGAGCCGCCATGAGTCGAAAGATCAGATGCGCCCCTCGGAACGCGGCCCGATCGGAGGGTCTGCGAAAGCGGTCCGCGCGAGCGGCCTCGTCCGGTGATAACAGCGAATCGAGCCACGGGTGCTCGGCGAGCACCCGTTCGATCGCTGCTATGTCGCTGATGAGGTATTCGATCGGGGCTCTCGTCATCTCCGACTGATCCGACGGTACTGGGAGACGGCGATGGGAGAGAAGACGGCGATGACCGCAACGCAGCTGAGGATCGCATAGATGACGGCGTTGTCGGCCGCCCAGCCCGTGCTGGTGACGAACCCGACCGGCGGTGGGTTGCCGAACAGTTCTCGGACGCTGGTGGCGACCGCGGTGATGGGGTTCCACGCGGCGATCGTCTGCAGCGGGCCGGGAAGGGTGTCGATCGAGACGAAGGCTCCGGAGATGAAGGTGACGGGGAAGAGCCAGATGAGGCCGAGGCTCTGTGCCACCTCGACGCTCCTGGCCGTCAATGCGATGACCGCACCGATCCACGACATGGCGAAGCTGAAGAGCAGCAGGAGCGTGATGCCCAGCAGGGCTGAGCCGAATCCCTCGGTGATGCGCCATCCGATGAGCAGACCGCAGATCATCGTCACCGCCACGGAGATGAGGCTGGTGACCAGGTCCGAGGATGTTCTGCCCAGAATAACGGCGACCCGTGACATCGGCAGCGAACGGAAACGGTCGATGAGTCCGAGCTGGAGGTCCTTGGCGAGGTAGACGGCGGTGAAGGAGGAATTGAAGGTCAGCGTCTGAGCCAGGATCCCGCCGATGAGGAACTCCCGGTACGGCCCGCCGCCGAGGCTGCCGCCGAAGACGAACGCGAGGAGGAAGACGAAGATCACCGGCTGGACGACTCCCGTGACCAGGGCGCCCGGAGTCCGACGGACGGTGAGCAGATTGCGCCAGGCGATGACGGAGCTGTCGCGAGCGGCGGAGACGAGTGCGGTCATGCTCCCACCTCGGCGGTGTCTGCCGGTGTCCGTGCGGGCCTCGCCGAGGTGGGCTGTCCGGTGAGATCGAGGAACACGTCGTCGAGCGTGGGACGGCACAGGGCCGCCTCGGTGACGGAATGCCCCTCTTCATCCAAGGCGGCAAGGACCTGCAGAAGATCCCTCTGTCCCAGAGGTGCGGACGCGGTGATGCGCAGTCCCGACGAGTCCGTCTGCGGGTGGGCGGAGTCGCCGATGATGCGGTCGAGGATCCGCAGGGTTCTGTCGAGGGAGTCGCGGTGGGTCAGCGTCAGTGTGATCCGTTCGGCACCGAGCTTGCCCTTGAGGTCCGTGGAGGTTCCCTCGGCGATGACGTGTCCGGAGTCGATGACGGCGATGCGATCGGCCAGCTGGTCTGCCTCCTCCAGGTACTGGGTCGTCAGCAGCACTGTGGTGCCGCCTCTGACCAGAGTGGTGATGACCTCCCAGGTGTCGAGACGTGCGCGCGGGTCGAGCCCGGTGGTCGGTTCGTCGAGGATGACGACCGGCGGGCGCACGACCAGGGCCGAGGCCAGGTCGAGTCGTCGCCGCATGCCTCCCGAATAGGCGCCTGCGCGTTTGCCTGTGACGTCGCTGAGACCGAATTCGGCCAGCAGCTCGCGGGCACGGGCCGCCGATTCCCGGCGGCTCATCCCGTAGAGGCGGGCGACCATGACGAGATTCTCGTAACCGGTGAGCTTCTCATCGACGGCCGCGTACTGGCCGGAGAGGCCGATGCTGCGGCGGACGGCAGTCGGATCGGCGGTCACCGAGTGGCCTGCAACGACGGCAGTGCCGGAGTCGGGGCGGATCAGTGTGGACAGTACCTTGACGGTCGTTGTCTTCCCTGCTCCATTGGGGCCGAGGAGACCGAAGATCTGTCCCTCCTCGATGTCCAGGCTGATGCCGTCGAGAGCTCGAAAGGCCCCATAGTTCTTCCTCAGGTTCTCCAGGCGAATCACTATGAGGCGATCTCGGCGAGCCGGCGCGGAGTGATGTCCGTCCAGTTCTCCTCGACGAATTCGAGGCAGTCGTCGCGGCTGGCCGGTCCGAACACGAGGACCCATCCCGTGGGCACATCGGCGAACGACGGCCACAGCGAATGCTGCTGCAGGTCATTGACCAGCACGCGGAAGGTCCCTGTTGTGTCATCGAAGGGGTTATTCACGGGGTTTCAGCTCCTAGTGGTGTTGCTTGGCGGGGTTTGGTTCCAGGAGTGGATGGAACTCATCTGTGATTCGGCGGCCTCGTCCATGTGGATGGACAGGACGGGAAGAATCTCTTCGAGAGCCTCGGCACTCAGCATGTCCGAGTGCCGGGCGTCGACCTCGGTGACGTGGATGTCGCCGGTGACGAACCGACGCCATGAGTCAGGACCGGGAGTGCCGTTCGGAACGTCCCGGGCCGCGGTGAAGAGCACCAGCTCACCGTCGAACGTCTCCACCGGGGCTTCGCGGATCAGTCTGGCCAGGGTGAAGAACCCGCGGGTCATCGCCGCAATTGTCTCGGGTGCCACATTGCCGAGGGGATCACCGTGTGCACGCAGGATCTCCAGGGCCCGTTCGTCATCGAGACCCTCCGTCGTCGCCGTGATCGCCGGATGATTGGCGCCGAGGTAGTTCGCCCACAGCTCGGACCCTTCGCCGACATCGGCGTTGCGCTCCTGCCCGGTGGGGAAGGCGTCGAGAATTCCGAGGAACGCGACGGACGCGCCCTGCTCCTGAAGGCGGGTTGCCAGACGGTGGGCGAGGATGCCGCCGAGAGACCACCCGATCAGGTGGTAGGGGCCCGACGGCTGAACCGTCTGCAGATGGTCGATGTAGTCGTCGGCGAGTTCGGTCAGCGTCTGGGCTGTCATCTCCTCAGAGTCCCCGGGTGAGAGGCCGGGCATCTGCAGTCCGATCAGCGGGCGGTCCGGATCGAGGCCGTGAAGCATCGCGGCGAAACCCCAACTGATGCCCGTGGCCGGGTGAACGGCGAACAGCGGCGGCTTCGCACCCGCGCGGCGCAGCGGGAGCAGGCGGTGGAGGCTGTCGGCGATGGACTCCGCACTGCCTCGGCCGACCTCGCGAACGAGCTGTTCGACGGTCGATGAGCGGAACAGGGCCTGGACCGACAGATCGGCACCGAAGGCCTCGTTGACGGCCGCGATGAGGGGCCGGGCGAGGAACGAGTGCCCGCCGAGTTCGAAGAACGACTCATCGATGCCGACACGCGGCAGGGACAGTACGCGCGCGAAGATCGCGGCGACGGTCTCCTCCTGCGGCGTGCGTGGTGTCAGTCGCGATCCGACGGTCGCGGTCGACGGGTCGGGCAGGGCCGCCTCGTCGATCTTGCCGTGAGCGGTGAGGGGGATCTCGTCGATGACGACGAGGTGCGAGGGCGCCATGTAGGAGGGAACGACCGAGCGCACATGGTCGCGGGCCGCATCGGCGAGGAGGACCCGAGACGAATTCCCGGTTGAGTCCTCGGCGAGCTGGGCGTTGGTATCCGTTCTCGCGCCGACCTCGGCGACGATATAGCCGACGAGCTGCATCGTGGCAGGGTCCGCGCCGAACGGACGGACGACGGCGTCCTTGACGCCCGGCGCCTGGCGCAGGGCCTGCTCGACCTCCCCGAGCTCGACTCGGTATCCGCGCAGTTGGATCTGATCATCGCTGCGACCGATGAACACGAGCTCTGCGCCCTCGTGCCTGACGACGAGATCCCCGGTCCGGTACATGCGCTCGCCCGGGCCCCCGTAGGGGTCGGCGATGAAGCGTTCGGCGCTCAGGCCCGGTCGGCCCCGGTACCCGTGGGCCAACTGCTCGCCCGCCAGATACAGTTCCCCGATCGTCCCGGCCGGCACATGATGGAGGCGTTCATCGAGGACGTATCCGCGCATGCGCCCAAGCGGCGACCCGAGAATCGGCGTCGGGGAGGCACCCACAAGTGCGGCGAATGCGTCGACCGTGGTCTCCGTAGGCCCGTAGAGGTTGTGGGCGATGATGCCCGGGTGGCCACGCAGCCACTGCCAGAGATCGGGATCGATCGCTTCCCCGCCGAGGGCGAGGATGATCGGAGAGTCTTCTTCAGCGTTCTCAGCGATCATGCGCTCGAAATCCGGTTCGGCGGAGAGCAGACGAAGGTAACTTGGTGTCGTCTCCCAGAATCCGATGCCGAGTCGGCGCAGATCGGCCGCCAGCTGCTGTGGATCGCGTTGGACGGCCTCCGAAGCGATGTGAAGCGGATGCCCGACCACCATCCACAGCAGCGGATCCCAAGCGGCATCGAAGCCGATTCCGGTGGTGTGGGCGACCGGAATCCGGTCGGCCTCATCGGTCGGGGTCGGCAGGAACCAGGCCCGGTGGGAGGCGAGGAGGTTCGCCAAGGCCGAGTGGCCGACTGCGACACCCTTGGGCCGGCCCGTCGAGCCGGAGGTGAAGGTGACATAGGCCGCCGAATCCCGGTGAGGCGTGGGCAGCGTCGCGGTCGTGGTCGCAGCGGTTCCCCTTGGGATCGGCGTCCCCTGAGGAGCAGGCGAGGTGCGAACCGAACCGTCGTCGGGCGAGATCTCGATGATGTTCGGGGTGATCCCGGCACCGACGAGGAGGGGCGAGAGCTCTGAGGTGCTGCCCGACTGCGTGATGACGATGAGCGGTTCGGCGTCGGCGAGGATCGCAGTGGTGCGACCGCGGGGATAGTCGATGTCGATCGGGTTGAAAGCTGCACCGGACTTGAGCACGGCCAGTGTCGCGACGATGACGCCGAGGCCGCGACTCAGCCGAACGGAGACCGTTTCGCCGGCACCTGCTCCCTGGTCGATGAGCTCGTGCGCCAAACGGGACGAGGCGGCGTCGAGTTCGCGGTAGGACAGTGACGTCTGGTCGGACCGGACCGCTACGGCATCGGGCATTCGGGCTGCGGTGACGGCGAAGACGTCGAGCACCGGCGGCGGCGTGTCAGCAGGCATGTGGCCGGTGAGGGACTCGATCGCCGTCCGGGTTTCGACCGGGTCGAGCAGGGCGATGCCCTCAAGCGGTCGTTCGGGATCCTGCACGGCCTCATCGACGAATCGGGAGAATCGTCGGCAGATGTCGGCGATGGTCTCCGCGTCGAACATCGATGAGTTGTAATCGAGGACCACCGCAAGTCCCGCGTCGGCATCGCTGCGGCGGAAAGTGAACGAGAGATCGAACTTCGCGTCACCGGTCTCGACCTCAGGTTCGATGCTCGTGGTCACCCCGGGCAGCTCGAGTTTCGGTGCTGCCGACTCCTCGAGGGACAGCATGACCTGGAACAGGGGATGGCGTCCCAGTTCGCGAGGCGGATTGACCGATTCGACGAGACGCTCGAACGGCACGTCGTCGAGTTCCACAGCATCGATGACTGCGGCGCGGGTGCGAGCCAGGAGCTCGCGCAGGCCGGGGCCCGCCGAGGTGTCGGTGCGGATCGGAATGGTGTTGACGAAGAGTCCGACCATGTCTTCCAACGCCGGGTCCGAGCGGCCGGCGCTGGGGGAGCCGATGACGATGTCCTCACCGGCACCGAGCCTGCTGAGATAGCCGGCGAGCACGGAGTGCAGCGCCATGAACAGGCTGGCCCCGTTCTCCGCAGCCACCGCTGCCAGACGGGCAGAGGTACGGGCGTCGAGGCTGAAGTGATAGTGACGACCCGACTGTCTGGCGGTCGTGGGACGGGGACGATCGGCCGGCAGGGTGATGTCGGTGGGAATCCCCTCGAGCCGGTCGTGCCACGCCCGGACCTTTCGTTCCAGGAGCGGGGCCTCCGCTGCCGGGGCTTGCTCGTCCTCGAGAACATGGCGCTGCCAGAGCGCGTACTCGGCGTATTGGACCTCGAGGGTCCGCTGCATCGGATGGGCCGAGCCGCGCAGTGCGGCATAGGCGGTGGACAGGTCCTGCGTCAGCGGTCTCAGCGAGGCGCCGTCGGTGGCGATATGGTGCATCACCAGGTGGAGGACCCACTCGTCGCCTTTAGTGAAGAGGCTCGCACGAATGGGAAGGTCGCGGCTGAGGTCGAATCCGACGGCGGCCTCGTCCCGCATTCGCTCCGCGGTCTGCGTGCCAGAGGTTGTGGTGCGGCGTGCCATGAGACCCTCACCGGCGTCCGGGGGCAGGATCTGCTGGACGGGGCTGCCATCGACACTGGGGTAGACGGTGCGCAGGATCTCGTGTCGGGCGATCACGTCCGTCAGCGCCCGGCCGAGAGAATCCGCGTCGAGATCTCCGGAGAATCGGACAGCCAGGGAGATGGTGTAGTCCGAGGCATCGGTGTCGAGCTGATTGAGGAAGTGCAGCCGCGCCTGCCCATAGGACAGAGGGATCAGCTGCGGGCGGGTCTGCCCGTGCGACCGACTCCACGCGGTGAGGCTCATGGGCGGCGCACCGTCGGCCGATTCTGCCGTCATCGCGGGCTCCTCGGCGGGTGCCGGCTCGGTGCGGCCGCGAGAATCGAGTCGATTCAGCAGTGCAGCCGGGGTGGGGGAGTCGAAGATTGCGCGCAGCGGCAACTCGGTGTCGAAGGCAGTGCGGATGCGGCCGATGAGGGAGACCGCCAGCAGCGAGTGCCCGCCGAGGTCGAAGAAGTCGTCGTCGAGGCCGATCTCATCAGCACCGAGCACGGAGGAGAAGACTCGGCACATGGTGTGTTCGTCCGCGCTGCGCGCGGCTCTGGAGTCGGTGGTCCCCGAAGCAGTGGGGGCAGGCAGCCGGGAGCGGTCGAGTTTGCCGTGTGAGGTCAGCGGGATCGAGTCGAGACCGATGAGGATGTGGGGGACCATCGGTGCCGGCAGCTGGGCGGCGAGGTGATCACGGAGGGCAGCCTCGTCAGCGTCCCCGGTGTAGTAGCCGATAAGCCGTGCCGATTCGGGATCCGTGAGATTCTCGACGATGGCCGCCGCCTGGGTGACGCCGCTGCCCGAGGCCAGGGCGTTCTCGACGTCTCCGAGCTCGACCCTGTATCCGCGCAGTTTGATCTGGTCGTCATCGCGGGAGACGAAGTCGAGGCTGCCGTCGGGGTGTCGGCGCACGAGGTCGCCGGTCCGGTACATCCGAGCGCCCGGTTCGAGAGGATCGGCGACGAATCGCGTTGCCGTCTCCTTGGGCCTGTTGACGTAGCCGGAGGCGATTCCGGCGCCGGCGAGATAGAGATCGCCGACGACTCCATGTGGGACCTCACGCAGATTCTGATCGAGGACCATGGTTCGAACATTCCTGATCGGGTGCCCGATGGTGGGTCGGTCTCCCGCGACTGCGGCGGTGACGGAATCGATGGTGAATTCGGTGGGACCGTAGAAGTTGTGGGCTCGCACCTTGGGGTTCGCAGCAAGCTCCTGCCAGAGATCGGCGGGCACGGCCTCTCCGCCGAGGGCGAGCGACAGCGGGACGCGGTCTTCCTCGGTCTCGTCGTCGAACAGTCCTGAGATGATGAGCTGCCTGACGAACGACGGGGTGGTCTCGAGGGCCCGGATCTCATGCTCGCGGCAGAATCGGACGAGTGCTTCGGCATCGCGGCGGATCTCGTCGCCGACGATGTGCAGGCTCGCTCCTGCCACGAGCCAGAGCACCGGGTCCCAGGCGGCGTCGAAGCCCAACCCCGCCGTGTGCGCCGCCTGGACCGGTCCGACGTCGAGTCCCGCCTCGGCGAAGATAGTCTCCCGATGATGGGCCAGCAGATTCAGCAGTGCACTGTGGGGGACGGCCACACCCTTCGGAGTGCCGGTCGAACCCGAGGTGTACATCTCATAGGCGCGGTCGCTCGGAACCGGACGGTCGGCCCAGCGGCGACCGTGGTCGGCGGTGTCATCGGCACGTCGACCCGCCTCGGCGGTGTGGAGTTCGGCGGTGCCGATCGCTGTGCCCGGGCGGACCGGGAGTTCAGCCTCGTCGGTGATGACGGCCGCGGGGGTGCTCGCGGTGAGGATCAGCCGGATCCGCTCTCCGGGGTAGCTGAGGTCGATGGGCACAGCGACTGCCCCGATCGAGAGCACGGCCAAGGGGGCCGCGACGGCGTCGGCGGACCGGGGAAGGGCGATGGCGACGGTGTCTCCCGCTGTGATTCCGCGGGCGGCCAGGACATGAGCCATGTGGTCGATGCGGGACCCGAGGCCGGCGAAGGTCAGCTCACCGTCGTCGGCGATGAGCGCCCGACGGTCGGGATGCCTCCTGATCGTCGAATCGAGGACGTCGAGGACCGTCGACTCGGGTGCGACCGCGGCGCGGCCCTGACCCTGAGTGCGGATCTCTGCGAGCTCGTCCGGGCGCAGCACCTCGAGTTCGCGCAGCGGTGTGTGTGGGTCGGCGGCGAACTGGTCGATCACTCGCACGAATCGCGCGGCGATGGCTTCGGCGGTGGATTCGTCGAAGAGCGCGGAGTCGAACTCGAGGGAGCCGGTGATGCCGGCAGCCTCATCGACCGTGGGCATTGTTCCACCGACCGGGCGCGACACGCCGTCGTTCTCACGTTCGGCCAGGTCGAGGAGGAGGTCGAACTTCGCCTCCGACACCTCTGGCCCGGGTGCGGGTTCGACGTCGAGGTCACCCATGTCCAGAGCCGCGGGGGCAGTGTTCTGCAGGGTCAGCATGACCTGGAACAGCGGATGGAGCTGGCCCGAACGTGGGGGTGCGAGTTCGTCGACGACGCGTTCGAACGGCGCATCCTGATTGGCATAGGCGGAGAGGTTGGACGCCCGGACCCGATCGACGACATCGACGAGGCTGGGGTTGCCGGAGGTGTCGGTGCGCAGAACGATGGTGTTGACGAAGAAGCCGATGAGATCGTCGAGTTTCGTCTCCGTCCTGCCGGCGACGGGAGTGCCGATGGGAATGTCGTTGCCGGCACCGAGTCTGCTCAGCAGCACAGCGAAGGCGGCTTGCAGGACCATGAACAGACTGGCATTGCGCTCGCCGGAGAGCCGGCGCAGACCAGCGTGGGTCTCGGCGTCGATGTCGACGGGGATCCTGCGGGAGACACGGTCGGTGTTCTGTGCGCTCCTGGGCCGATCGACGGGAAGTCCGAGTTCGACCGGAGCCCCGGTCAGTGCGTCCTTCCAATAGGCCAGCTGGTCGGCGATCTCACTGTCGGGGTTGTCCTCGGAGCCGAGAGTTCTCCGCTGCCACAGCGCGTAGTCGGCGTATTGGACCGGCAGCTCGGGGATGGCGGGGGTGGTGCCGCGAGCCCGAGCGCGATAGGCAGCGGAGAGGTCACCGGCCAGGGGCCGCAGCGACCAGCCGTCGGCGGCGATGTGGTGGAGCGTGAGGAGCAGGAGATGATCCGCGGTGCCCAGCCTGATCAACAGGCACCGGATCGGCAGCTGCGACGAGACGTCGAAGCCGCGTGTGGCCTCCGCATCGACGGTGTGATCGACGAGGTCCTCGCTGATCTCCACAACGGGCAGGGCGATCTGCGCATCGTCGGCGGCGCGGACCACCTGTTCGGGCTGACCCTCGGTCCACGGGAACACGGTGCGCAGGCTCTCGTGACGAGCAACGACGTCGTTGATGGCAGCACGCAGAGCATGGGTGTCCAGGTCTCCGCGGATGCGCAGGGTGAGCGGAATGTTGTAGGCCGCGGACGCCGGGTCGAACTGGTTGAGGAACCACAGACGGCTCTGCGCGTAGGACAGGGGAATGGTCGCGGGACGGTCTGCGGCGACGAGTTCGTCTGCCGGCTCCTGTGCCGTGTCGTCGAGGTCGAGTCCGGCACTGAGTTCGCGGACGGTGGGATGGTGGAAGATCTCGCTCAGGGCGGGTGGGGACGCGAACCTCTCCCGCAGTGAGGCCACCAGCTGGGTGGCGAGCAGGGAGTGCCCGCCGAGTTCGAAGAAGTCATCGTCGATGCCGACGGTCTCCACCCCCAGCACTTGGGCGAAGGCCTCGGCCACGGCCTGCTCCTGGACTGTCCTTGGTGCTGCCGATTCCGATTGCGCCGACTGCGGTTCCGGCAGCGCGGCGCGGTCGAGCTTGCCGTTGACGGTGAGGGGAATCCGCTCGATCTGTGTGATGAATGACGGAACCATGTAGTCGGGTACGCGCGTCTTCATGCGCCGACGCACCTCGGCAGTATCGATCTGCTCATCGGCGGTGATGTAGCCGAGAAGCTGACTGTAGCCGGCCTGGTTCTGTCCCAGGATGACCGCGGCCGACCGGATCCGGCCCTCCGACTGGAGGGCGAGCTCGACCTCGGAGAGTTCGACGCGATAGCCGCGCAGTTTGATCTGCTCATCGGCCCGGCCCAGGAACTCGATGCCTCCGGCCAGAGGCCTGCGGACGATGTCGCCGGTGCGATACATTCTGGAGCCGTCGTCGGCGAAGGGGTCGGCGATGAACCGCTCTGAGGTGGTGGCCGGGCGGCCCACATAGCCGCGCGCCAGATTCAGCCCCGCAATGTAGAGCTCCCCACGCGCCTGCGCCGGAACAGGGGCCAACCGGGAGTCGAGGACGTAGTGCCTGGTGTTCGCCACGGAGCCGCCGAGGTCGGGTGAGGCACCGGCGACGATCGGAGCGGTGAGACTGTCGACCGTCGTTTCCGCCGGGCCGTACAAGTTGAAGGAGTCCACCTCGGGCAGGGCCGCGAGCTGATCCCAGAGACCGCGTTCGACCGCTTCGCCGCCCAGGGCGACGACGCTGGGATGCTCGGTGCCGCTGAACGTGCCGTGCGCGAGAAGGGCCTTGACGAATGAGGGAGTCGTCTCGATCGAGTCGATGCCGTGGGCGGCGAAGTAGTCGGTGAGAGCTTCGGGGTCACGGCGGGTGATCGAGTCGATGAGGTGGAGTTCGTGCCCGGCGAAGAGCCACAGCAGCGGATCCCAGGAGGCATCGAAAGAGATCCCTGCCGTGTGCGCCACGCGCAGTCCTCGTCCGAGTCGACGGGCGGCCGGATCGAAGATGGTCTCCTTGTGGCTGTGGAAGAGATTGAGCAGCGACCGGTGCTCGACCCCGATGCCCTTGGGCCGACCGGTCGACCCGGAGGTGAAGATGACGTAGGCGAGGTCGTCGGGAGCAGGAGTCGATCCGGTCTGCTGTGATCCGGCCTGCGCTGACCCGGTCTGGGTCGACTCGGTCGTCGGTGCTGTCGACTGTGGTTCCGCGTCGATGTCGATGACGGGTCGGTCGGTGCTCACACTCGTTTCTCCGGCGGGACCCGACACTGCAGAGGAATTGATGACGAGCACCGGCGCGGAATCGGCGATCATCGCTTCGAGGCGGTCGGCCGGATAGTCAGGGTCGAGGGGTACGTAGGCGGCACCTGTTCTGAGGATTCCGAGCACGGCGATGGGCAGCGTGGTGGACCGGCCCAAGCGTGCCGCGATGCGAGTCCCGGGCCCTGCACCGCAGTCGCGAAGACGGTTCGCGAGCTCAGTCGAGCGGCGGTCGAGTTCGCAGAAGCTGATGTGCCCGTCCTCGGCGACGACCGCGGTGGCGAATGGAGATTTGCGGGCGTGACGGGAGAATTCCTCCACCACGGTGTGGCGGGGAAGGCTCTGGGCCGGTCCCTGGCCGCCCGCGATGAGTTCGTCGGACTCGCCGGCATCGATGAGCGCGAGCCCCGACAGGTGCTGATCTTCGCTCGGATCGAACTGGCGCAGGACGGAGAGGAACTGCCGCAGGTGCTCGGCGAGGCTGTGCTGATCGTAGAGTTCGGCGTTCGCCTCGAACCGAACGATGGCCGGCCTGCTGCCTCCATCGGAGCTGGGATCCGCTCCGATGCCGTGGATGATGATCGAGAGGTCATCGACCGGGCCGGTCGACAGCAGGTGCAGCGAGGCGGTCGACATTCCGAAGTCAATGTCGTCGACGTGCGGGAAGATGTTGACCGAAGGCCCGATGTAGTCGCTGTCGGTGCTCAGCTCCTGATACTGGAAGCGCTGGTGAATGAGCGTCTCGCGCAGTGTGGCGCCGGCGTCGGCGACGAGATCTGCCGACGTCATCCCTGGTGCTGCCTGCACCTGTACCGGCAGGATCTTCGACATCATGGACGGCACTGATTTGGACAGGGCGCTGCGACGAGCAGTGACCGGAAGGCCCACCGAGATGGACTCTCGTCCGGTCATGCGGTGCAGGTAGGCCGCTGCGGCGCTGAGGATGAGAGTCGGTGCCGACCGGGAGCCGGCCAGGCGTGATGAGAGCTCCTGGGGGATGTCGGCATCGCAGGTGACAAGCCGTCGTGCCGGTGATGCCGGACGGTCGGCCAGGCCGGTGGCCGTCTCCGACTCGGAGCGCACCTGCTTCCAGAACTCGGCGTCGGTGGTGAAGCGCTGCGAGGAACGGTACTGAGCCTCCTCGGCCACCAGATCGTCGAGGTTGCCGAAGGGCGAGTCCGATGCGGTTCCCTGATCGGCGAGTTCCCGGTAGACCTGGGATTCGCGGCGGAGGACGAGGACGGCGGAATAGCCGTCGACGAGGAGGTGGTGGGCCCGCTGATAGAAGATCCAGTGGTCGGGTCCGATGTGGAACAGCTGGGACCGGAGCAGGTCACCCTCATCGACACCGTGGACGGTTTCGAGATCCTCCTGCATCAGCGCATGGGCCGAGGCTTCGGGATCCTCACTCGACTCCGTCCGCAGGTCACGGACCAGGAGATGGCTGCGTGCCGGTCCGAGCTGTTGGAAGGGACCTTTTTCGTCCTCACCGAAGACGACGTTGAGCGAGTCGGCTTCGGCTACGGTCGTGGCGACCGCCTTGCGCATTCTGTCGACATCGAGCGGCCCGCGAATATCGACGTAGAGCCCGATCTGGAACGTCGGGTTGTCTGGTTCGATCTTCTGGGCGTACCAGATTCCGCGCTGTGCTGAGGTGAGGTCGATTCGAGCGTTCTCGTCAGTCATCGTGTCTTTCGCATTGGGTGGGGGTTTCCTGGGCGAGGTTTCCGTCGGCAAGGAGGCGCGCGGGTGCTCAGCGCAACCCGGCTGTAGGCTCACGTGAGCAAGCAGGGGATCGGTCGTTACTGGAACTGTCCGATGTTGATATCGCCGAGGAGGTGGCCCAGATCGATGATCGGGCCGTTGATGAGCGCCCCCGAGGCCTCGGTCGAATCGGTCGGTGAGGTCTCGGCAGCGGAGGCGCTGACTGGCGCGGCCATGAGGCCGACCGAAATGAGGATGGCCGCGAGTGCGGCACCGGAGACGGTGCGGGCGTTGATGAGCTTGAGATTCTTCATGGTCCCTGTCCTCTTCTGGCATCGGTTGCAATCGTCCGTATGGGGACGGACATGTGTCATTCGGAAGACTCGCGAATGTGGATTGGCTGGCCAAGAGTTTTTCTTGGTCCGATGTCTCGAACCCTTCGTCACAGCACTACGACAGGGGAGGGCCGCCTCGGCGAGGGGAGACGAAAAACCACGGGTGCCGACGTCCTCATGATGAGGACATCGGCACCCGTGGTGGTTGTGGAGCGGGAGCGACCGAAGGTCAGCTCACGGCGACCTTTTCGCCGTCAGTGCACGGCACTCGGGCATGAACATGTCGATGCCGACGATGACGCCCATTCCGTCGGGGAGCCCGACCACGGTGCGTTCAGGACCCCAGAACCTCTCGAAGAAGCCATTGATGACTGTAACCGCGAGGTCTACGCTCAAACTGATTGCAGGGCACAATCACAGCGGACTGTTGTCATCGGGTGAGCCGCGGAGGAGCACCATGAGCAGTGTCATCGTCAACCAGACCATCAGCCTCGACGGGTATGCCGCCGGGACAAACGAGACCGAGGAGCGCCCGTTCGGCGACGACGGCGGCGATGGCTGGGGCAACAGGCTGCACGCCTGGATGTTCGACCAGGGTGAGGAGAACCGTGCCGAAGTCGACCAATTGGCCGGCGCGCGTGTACACATCATGGGCCGAAACATGTTCGGGCCTGTGCGCGGCAAGTGGGACCGCGACTGGAAAGGGTGGTGGGGAGACGACCCGCCGTTCCGCGGCCCGGTATTCGTGCTCACCCTGAAAAGGTAGTTGACATGGTTGACGCGGTTGAAGTGAGGTGAGATGCTGGTTGACACGGTTGACAACATATAAGATTGAGGCCTGAGCATGAACTCGCCGACCGCTGCGCACCAACGACGTGCTGCGAACGAGCGCGCGATACTTGAGGCTGTCAGGCGCGAGCTCGCTGAAGTTCCGACAGCTGACCTGGAGAACGTCAAGGATGCCGAAGCTCTCGGCTCCAAGATGGTCGCCATGGTTCCGCGGAGTGCGGGAGGCCAACTAGGCAGAATCATCGGCCCGGTGTACTCCACTAAAGCATTGATGACGATGTGGGGAATCACCCGTCAAGGTGTGAGTAAGAGGGTCCGTGAAGGTCGCCTTTTCGTGTTGACCGTTCAGGGGCGGACACTATTCCCCGCGTTTCAGTTCAACCGCAAGCGTGTCCGCGAGGACGTCCTGCGTATAGTCGGCATTCTCCGCGTTTCAGCTGATGCGTTCACCATCGCACAATGGATGCGTACACCACTGGTCGAGGCAGGGGACCGAACACCAATTGAGCTGCTCGACGCAGATGAGACTGACCTGGTGGAGAACCTGGCCAAGCGCAGTGCTTCTCGTTGGTCTGCGTAAGTCGACGCCAAACAATGGACAGAGAGACCGTTGCACAGCGACAACCGGATCCTGATCGCGATCTGAGCACTTTCCCAAGCCGACCCGTGGATGCCGGCACACGCTGGCGGAGAGGGCACTGGCAAAAGTATGAGCCGTGGTATTTCGCTTCGGACGGAAAGGGGCGGTTCAACCTCGCTGCGCCGTTCGGTACCTGTTACTTGGCGAGCAGTGACGACGTTGCTGCTCGTGAGGCCATTGGCCCCGATATTGCTCGATCCGGTGTGGTTGCCAGCACATTTCTCGAAGGCAGGGTTGTATCGAGTCTGACTTTGGCCGAGTCGATCCAGGCGGCGCATGTCTCGAGTGATGAAGCTTTTCCGTTCGGGGTTACGTCTGAGTTGTGCTCTATGGCGAAGTTTCAAGTTCCTCGTCAGTGGGCTCATAGCTTGCACGAGTTCGGATTCGAAGGGATTTGGTACCACCCGCGATTCTCTCCAGGTGCAGATGCACGCGCCATCGCGGTATTCGGTCCAGCAGGTGTGGAAACGGGTGAAGTCCACGAGCAGAAGTCACTTCGCGCCGTTGTTGAGAGCATGGCAATCGAAATTGCCGATCCTGACAATCTCGAAGAATTCGAGATCCTGGACGAGCCGACCGAAACGTAGATACACGACGGCCCGAAGGGCCACTGTGGACTCACCAGTGTGTCAGACGATGGCATGACGATACTGCTTCCCGCCTCGGCGAGGGGAGGCGAAAAACCACGGGTGCCGACGTCCTCACGGTGAGGACGTCGGCACCCGTGGTGGTGTGGAGCGGGAGCGACAGTCGGTCAGCTCACGGCGACCTTTTCGCTTTCAGCTGGGCGAGCCGCCTCGGTGGCATTGGTCGACGTACCGTGCGTATCCGGTTCGAGCGAGAGCTCGTCGAACGGGTTCTGACCGGACAGGGTGGCGCGAGCCTGGTCCATATCGATCTCGCCGGTCCACTTGCCGATGAGCAGGGTAGCCACGGCATTGCCGGTGAAGTTCGTCAGCGCACGGCACTCGGACATGAACTTGTCGATGCCGACGATGACGCCCGCCTGCCTCAGCCCGTCTCGGTGCTCGGGGTGAACATGCGCACGATCTCGCGCTTGAGGATCTTGCCGCTGGGTCCCTTGGGGAGTTCGTCGAGGAATTCGATGATCCGCGGGATCTTGTAGGCGGCGAGATTCTCCCGACAGAACCGCTCGACCTCATCGGCGTCGAGGTCGGAGCCTGGGGTGCGGGCGATGACAGCCGTCACCTGCTGACCGTACTTCTCGTCCGGGGTGCCCACGACGCTGGCCTGATCGACCTCGGGGATCTCATAGAGGACCTCTTCGACCTCGCGCGGGTAGACGTTGTATCCGCCGTGGATAATGAGGTCCTTGATGCGGTCGACGATGAAGAGGTACCCGTCCTCGTCCACCCGGCCGAGGTCGCCGGTGCGGAACCAGCCCTCGGCGTCGAGCACCTCGGCGGTGGCCTCGGGTTTCTTCCAGTAGCCGGCCATGACCGCGGGCCCACGGAGCAGCACCTCACCCACCTCACCGGCAGGCAGCTCGTCGCCGGTGGTGGGGTCGATGATCTTGACCTCGAATCCGGGCACCGCCGGACCGACGCTCGTGGGCTTCCTCGTCCCGTGCAGCGGGTTGAAGGTGCCCAGCCCGGACGTCTCCGTGAGCCCGTAGCCCTCGGCCAGCGGTGCCGTGAAGCGATCTTCGACCCGACGGACCACCTCGGCGGCGATCGAGGCGCCTCCCGAGCTGATGATGCGCAGGTCCGGGGCGTCGCCCTCGGGTGCCTTCGCCAGCACCGACATCCACATCGTCGGTACGCCGGAGACGATGGTCGTCTCATCCTCGGCGAGGGAATCGATGAAGGCCTGCGGATCCCAACGGGGGAAGAGCGTCACCGGTGCGCCGGCACTCATCGCCGGCAGGGTGACGGCCGCCAGACCGAACACGTGGAAGAGCGGCAGACCGGTCGCGGACCGATCCGACGGGGTGGCCTCGATCATTTCGCGGACGATGTCGGTGGCCGAAATGAAATTGCCCAAGGTCAGCATCGTCCCCTTCGGCTTGCCCGTCGTGCCCGAGGTATAGAGGAGCGCGGCGAGGTCATCCCAGGCGAAATCGGCACGATCGACGGTGACATCGGACTCGGCGCCCACCTCGGCGCGCGGACCCTCATTGCCGACGATGGCCAGGGTCCGGAAGCCGACATCGTGCTGCGCAGCCGCGGTCTTCCCTGCCTCGGCCGAAGCAGGATGAGCCACGAGCACGCGGGCCTCCGAGTCGGCGAGGATGTAGTCGAGCTCCCTGACCGTCGAGAGCGGATTGACGGCGACGACCACCAGCCCGGCAGCGTGCGCACCGAAGAACTCGACGAGGAACTCCGGGCAGGTGGGCGCGATGAGCACGATCCGATCACCCGGGCGGACATCCGCAGTCAGGTACCGGTCACGCGCGGCACCGATCTCGCCGAGGAGGCGCACCTTCGACAGTGACACCCGATCCGGTCCCGGAGGCGTGGCCGCTGCGACGGACTCCGGGTACTTCTCCGCCCACGGGGTGAGCAGGTCAATGATCGATGTGCGGGTCATGAAACTCCTTCGGATCACGACGTGGACGGGCCCGCGGCGGGGCTCGACAGCAATACGTGGATGCTGAAATACTTGAACCTGAGTACAGGTTCAACTATAGGTCGGTCGCGTTTCGGACACAACGGGGTGCGCCGGAGAGGAAGAGGGCTATGGACATCGAGGGACGCACCGCCGTCGTCACCGGGGCGGCATCGGGGATCGGGGCGGCGCTGGCCGCGGCCCTGTACGAGCGCGGAGCCCGAGTGCTGCTCGCCGACCTCGCTGAGGCGGTCGCGGACACCGCGACGCAACTGGGCCAACCGCACTGGACCGGGGACGTCTCCACGGCGACAGGCGTGGACGATCTGTTGGCCACCGCCGAGAGCGAGCTCGGCGACGTCGAGCTCTACTTCGCCAATGCCGGGATCGCCGGAGCCTCCGGAATCGGCGGCGAACGCGACTGGGACCGCATCCTCGACGTCAACTTGCGGGCGCACGTCCGCGCCGCAGAACGGCTCGTGCCCCGCTGGCAAGCTCGGGGAGAAGGATATTTCGTGGCCACCGCCTCGGCGGCGGGACTGCTCACGCAGATCGGGCAGGCCGGCTACTCGGTGACCAAGCACGCCGCGCTCGCCTTCGCCGAATGGCTGTCGGTGACCTATGGCGACGACGGCGTGGGCGTCTCCGTGCTCGCCCCGATGGGAGTGAACACGAAGATCCTGTGGGGCGAAGACCCGGACTCCCTGACTGCAGAGGAACTCGCCGCCCAACGGGCCGTGTCCGAGGCCGGCAATGTTCTTGAGCCGGCGGACGTCGCCAAGACCGTCATGGCCGCCGTCGAAGCCGAGACCTTCCTCATCCTGCCCCACCCCGAAGTCCTGGATATGTACCGGATGAAGGGGTCGGACTACGACCGCTGGATCCGCGGGATGCGCCGCTACCAGGCAAAGCTGCGTGGCAGCGGCGCTGCGGGCTGAGCCGATTAAGCAGGCTGGGCCGCGACGGTCTCCGTGCGCAGGTGCTCACCTGGCACGGCCGTCGGGGACTGCCTGACGGATTTCGGGTTCGTCTCCTTCAGAGCCAAGGTCGACACAACCGTGATCAGCGCCATCGCACACACGAACAGCGTGATCCCCAGCGTCGATCCGTCCATCTTCGCGATCAGCCACGTCATGACGATGGGCGTCGAGCCCGACACGACGATCGCGCTGAGCTGATAGGCCAGAGAGACCGCGGAGAAGCGGATCTGCGGGGCGAACAATTCGCCGAAGTACGCGGCGATCGGGGCGTAGATGAGTGACTGGAACACGCTGGCCACGCTGATCGAGACCGCGAAGAGGACGATGTCCGTCGTATTGATCAGGGCGAAATAGGGGAACGCCCACGCCAGCAGGCCGACGCCACCGATGATGATGACCGGACGGCGACCGATCTTATCGGCGAGCCTGCCGCCGATCAGAATGGTGGCGATGCCGAACACGCAGGAGAGCATGGCGGCGATGAGCATCTGTCCGTAGTCCATCCCCAGGTAGCTCGTGCCGTAGGACAGGGCACCGGCGATCGTGATGTAGAAGACGCAGTTCGTTCCCGACAGTGTGCCCGCCGCCAGCAGGATCGTCTTCCAGTGCGATCTGATCGCCTGCCACAGTGGGGCCTGCACGACCTTCGGCTTGGCCGCGGACACATCGTTCTCGAGCTTCCTGAACTCGGGGGAGTCCTCGACCTTGAGCTGGATGTACATGACGATCGGCACGAGCAGCGCCGTGGCCCAGAACGGGATCCGCCAGCCCCAGGAGACGAATGCCGCCTCATCGACTGCGGACGAGACGATGACGAAGGCCAGATTGCCCAGCAGGGCGCCGGTGGGAACGCCGACCTGCATGAACGAGCCCGAGAATGCTCGGTGCTTGGGCCCGGCGGACTCGCTGAGCAGCAGTGCCAGTCCGCCCCACTGGGCGCCGCAGGCGATGCCCTGGATGAATCGGCACGTGACGAGCAGGACCGGGGCCATGATGCCGATGCTCCCGGCCGAGGGCAGGCAGCCGATGAGGAAGGTGAAGACAGCCATGCCCAGCAGGGCGATGACCACCATCGGTTTGCGGCCGATCTTGTCGCCGAAGTTGCCGGCGACGAGCCCGCCGACCGGCCGCGCGATGAAGCCGGTGGCGAAGGTCGAGAACGACAGGAGTGTGCCGGTGACCCCGCTCGCATCAGGGAAGAAGACCTGAGGGAAGACCAGTGCGGCCGCTGTGCCGTAGAGGAAGAAGTCGTACCACTCGATTGAGGAGCCGACGAGACCGGCGGCTCGCAGCCCGGCATGCTTGGCCGGTGCCGCCTGCGGTGGGGTGGTTTGTGCGGTGGCTGACATGGGAGATTTCCTTCATCGTTGAAAATGGTCTCTCAGTGCATGTGGTCAGTGCATGTGGTCGGTGCGTGCATGGGGTCGGTACGTGTAGTCAGCGCATGTCACTCGAAGTAGCGGCGCGGATTCTTCACCAGCATCGTGTCGATATCGTCTTCGGATACGCCCTTGTCCAGCAGCATCGGAATGACGTCGTCGCTGATGTGGCGGAAGTGCCAGTTCGGCTGGATCTGCGCCTTCTCTTCCTGAGTGAAGTAGTCGATGTAGCACGCTGCATCGTGGGCCAGGGTGATGCGTTCGACATAGCCGCGACGGACGAGTTCGACGATGGTGTCTACGCGCGGTTCGGTCGGCAGATAGGCGTCGATGCCGAACCGGTCCATGCCCAGGAACGATCCGTTCTCGGCGATCTGGGACAGGTAGTCAAGATCCGTCGAATCGCCCGAGTGGCCGATGATGACCTTCTCCAGCACCGCGCCCTCCTCCTTGAGCACACGCTGCGTGACCAGGCCGGAGCCGGTAGCCGGATTGGTGTGCACGGTGATGGGAGCACCGGTCTGAGCGCTCGCCTGACCCACCGCCCGCATCGTGCGCTCGACTCCCTCGGTGAGTCCGGGGGATTCGATGGCGCATTTGAGGAATGCGGCCTTGATGCCGGTGTCGGCGATGCCCTCCGTGAGGTCGCGGACGAACAGCCCCACGAGTGGTTCCGGTTCGTCGATGAGCAGGCCCGGGCCGCGATGTTCGAACTGGTGGGGGAGATCGGTGAAGGTGTAGAGGCCGGTGGCCACGATGATGTTGAGATCGGTCCGCTCGGCCACCTTCTGCACTCGGGGGATGTAGCGTCCGAGGCCGACGACCGTGGGATCGAAGATCGTGTCGATGCCTGCGGCCTTGAGGTCATTGAGCTTGGTCACGGCGTCGGAGATTCTCTCCTCGTCGTCCCATGTCGTGTCATAGTTCTGCCGCATCTCCTCGCTGAGGACGAAGATGTGCTCGTGGACGAGGGTCCTGCCGAGTTCGCTGCTGTCGATGGTGCCGGTGACGGTCTGGACTTCTGTCATGGGTGCCGCTCCTTTGCGTAGACGTCCCTGCCGTGTGGTGTGTTTCGGTTGCACCTTGAAGTGACCCGGCATACACGGCTAGTCTCAGACTAATGAATCTGAACTCAATTTCAAGAGTGGTTTCAGATTCCGGATTCACCTGATCGATTCCGACTCGCTCCACTGATCGAAAGGCAGACAATGACGACTCCCATCAGGCCCACGACGATCGCCGAGATCGACGCGCTCGTCGGCAAGGAACTCGGTCCCACCGGCTGGCACACGCTCGTCCAGGACGACATCAACACCTTCGCCGACCTGACGAATGACCACCAGTGGATCCACGTCGATGAGGATCGTGCCGCTGAGGGTCCCTTCGGCGGCACGATCGGCCACGGTCTGTTCACCCTGTCTCTGGGACCGGCGTTCATGGAGGAGCTCATGGCCTTCGACGGGTTCGCCCACAGTCTCAACTACGGCTACGACAAGGTGCGCTTCCCGCAGCCTCGACCGGTGGGCTCGAAGGTGCGCATGCGGGCCACGATCTCCGCCGTCGACCCGCGCGGAACCGGTTCCGCACAGGTGACCACCACCCAGATCTTCGAAGCAGACGGCATCGAGAAGCCGATCTGCGTCGCCGAATCACTCGGCTACTTCACCGAACACGGCGCAGATATCTGAAAAAGGGAGTTTCCATGGACATGTCGACACTGTTTGCACTGAAGGGGCGCAGCGCGCTGATCACCGGCGGCTCGCGCGGGATCGGCAGGATGATCGCCGAGGGGTTGGTGCAGTCGGGCGTGCGCGCCTATATCACCGCCCGCAAGGCCGAGGCCTGTGACGCGACCGCGGCCGAGCTGTCCGAACAGGGAACCTGTGTGTCCCTGCCCGGCGACATTTCGACGAAGGAGGGACTCGCCTCGGTGGTGGCCCGACTCCGGGAGCACGAGACGAATCTGGACATTCTCGTCAACAACGCCGGTGCCGCCTGGGGTGCGCCGTTCGACGAGTTTTCGGAGGACGGGTGGGACAAGGTCATGGACCTCAACCTCAAGGCGATGTTCTTCCTCACCCAGGCACTCGCGCCGGACCTGCGGGCCGCCGCGGCCGCGGGCGACCACCTCGCCAAAGTCATCAACGTCGCCTCGATCGACGGCATCCGACCCAATCCGCTGGAGACCTACAGCTATCACGCGTCCAAGGCCGGAGTGGTCCACCTGACCAAACGCTTGGCCTCCCGACTGGCCCCAGACGGAGTGATCGTCAGCGGCATCGCCCCCGGAGCCTTCGGGACGAAGATGAACAAGGACGCCCGCGACCACGGCGACGAGGTGAAGACGCAGATCCCGGCAGGACGGATCGGCACCGGTGAGGACATGGCCGGAGTCGCGGCCTACCTCGCTTCTCGGGCCGGGGACTACGTCGTGGGGGAGACGATCGTCGTCGACGGCGGTGTCGTCGCCTCGTCTCGTCTCTGACGTCCTCGACGACGACCCAGTCGGCCGCCCCGCTGACGGCTTCACTCGCTGCTCCGCCCAGATCCGCTCCCGATCGACCGCCCTGACAGCATCACCCACGTGGCGAACCCAAACGAAAGGACCCCCGACCATCATGAGAGCAATGCAGCTGAGAGCCACCGACGGCCCCGGCTCCCTCGAACTGCGCGACATCGAGACTCCGACACCCGGGCCTGGCGAGGTCCTCATCGACGTCGCCTATGCCGGCGTGACCTTCCCCGAACTGCTCCAATCTCGCGGGCAGTACCAGATGCAGCCGCCGCTGCCCTACACAGTGGGGTCGGAAGTCTCCGGAGCCGTGCGTGAGCTGGGCGAAGGCGTCACCGGTCTCAGCGTCGGCGACCGCGTCGTCGGGGTGGCGAATACGGGGGCCTACGCGGAGTCCATCGTCGTCCCGGCCGCCAGCGTCCTCCCGCTTCCGGAGTCCGTATCGCTGACCGCAGGAGCAGGAATGCCGATGAACCTACTGACCGCGGACTTCGCGCTGCGCGTGCGCGGGAGACTCGAACCGGGTCAGACGGTCCTCGTCCACGGCGCCGCAGGCGGACTCGGCAGCGCCCTCGTCCAGGTCGCCCGCGCCTACGGCGGAGAAGTCGTGGGCGTGGTCTCGACCGAGGAGAAGGCGGAAACGGTGCGCAGCCTCGGCGCTTCTCGTGTGGTCTTGGCCGAACGGTTCAAAGACACGGTCAAGGACCTGCTCCCTGGCGGTGTCGACCTCGTCGCCGACCCGGTCGGCGGTGATCGGTTCACCGATTCCCTGCGCACACTGAAGACCTTCGGCACTCTTCTGGTCCTCGGATTCACCGCAGGATCCATCCCCGAAGTCAAGGTCAACCGTCTGCTGTTGAACAACATCTCCGTGGCCGGAGTGGGGTGGGGCGCGGCACTGGCCGGACGACCGGAGATGGTCGCCACCCAGTGGGACACGCTGTGGCCGCATCTGAGTTCAGGGGCACTCGATCCCGTCATTCACAGCGTGCTCCCGTTGGAAAGGGCGCAGGAGGCCCTCGAGCTCATCGACTCCCGATCCGTGCGCGGCAAGGTCGTCCTCGAAGTCAGAGGAGAGACCGGCGGCGCCGGTGCCCATGATCAACAGACCTGACACCGCATACACCCTCTCACCGAGAAAGCAGGAACTATGGACTTCGCACCAGATGAGACGACCCGCGACTACCAATCCAGACTCAACGCCTTCATGGACGACTTCGTCTACCCGGCTGAGCCGGTCTACCACCGGCAGCGGGCCGAGGCCGGGGACCCGAACTTCCACCCGCCCGTCCTCGAAGACCTCAAACGTGAGGCCCGGTCCCAGGGACTGTGGAACCTGTTCCTGCCGTACGACGAATGGGGTGCAGGACTGACGAACCTCCAGTACGCCCACCTCGCCGAGATCACGGGACGCAGCGCAGAGATCGCCCCCGAGGCCATCAACTGCAACGCCCCCGATACCGGGAACATGGAAGTGCTTGCGCTCTTCGGAACCGACGAACACAAGGAGAAGTGGCTCAAGCCGCTGCTCGACGGTGAGATCGCCTCGGCGTTCTGCATGACGGAGCCAGCGGTGGCGAGCTCTGATGCGACGAACATCGAGATGAGCATCGTTCCTGATGGGGACGACTATGTGCTCAATGGGCGGAAATGGTTCGCCTCGAACGCTCTGCACGCCAACTGTCGGGTCTTCATCGTCATGGGCAAGACCGACCCGAACGCCGAGGCCCACCGACAGCAGTCGATGCTCGTCGTCCCCAAGGACACCCCCGGCATCACCGTCGTCCGGGGACTGCCCGTGTTCGGCTACCTCGACCGGGAAGGCCACGCCGAGGTGGTGTTCGAGGACGTGCGAGTGCCGAAGACCGCGCTGCTGTCCGGTGAGGGCGACGGATTCGCCATCAGCCAAGCCCGGCTGGGCCCGGGCCGCATCCACCACTGCATGCGCTCGATCGGGATGGCCGAACGCGCCCTCGACCTGCTCATCGACCGTGCTCAGGAGCGGGTGACCTTCGGTCAGCCGCTGGCAGAGCGGGCGAACATCCAGGACTGGATCGCCGAGGCGCGCGTCGAGATCGAAGCCACCCGCCTCCTCGTGCTCAAAGCTGCGTGGATGATGGACACGGTCGGCAACAAGGAAGCGGCCACGGAGATCGCGGCCATCAAGGTCAAGGCCCCGAACATGGCGCTTGAGATCATCGACCGGGCGATCCAGGTCCACGGTGGCGGCGGAGTCACCGACGATTTTCCGTTGGCCAGCTTCTACGCCCATCAGCGCACCCTGCGTTTGGCCGATGGCCCCGACGAAGTCCACAAACGTTCGATCGCGCGGCGTGAACTGCGGCGCAGGAAGAACGCACGGGAGTCTCGATGAGCGTCGAACTCGATCTGCCGAGCCTGGCCGGCTGGATGCGGGACGCGGGCGAACCGGTGACCGGTTCGCTCCGCGGTGCCCGTGTGGGTCAGGGGCAGTCGAATCTCACCTACCGTATCGACGACGAGGCGGGCCGGTCCTGGATCGCCCGTCGGCCCCCGCTGGGACATCTCCTCGCCTCGGCCCATGACGTGGCCCGCGAGTTTCGGATCATCTCCGCACTGCAGTCGACCGAAGTGCCGGTGCCTGCCACAGTCGGAGTCTGTGAGGATCCCGCGGTCGCCGATGTCCCCGTCGTCATCATGGAACATGTCGAGGGAACCGTCATCGACGATGAGGAGGCCGCGCGCAAGCTCGCCCCCGAAGTACGCAGACGTCTCGGTCTCGAACTGGCTCGGACCCTGGCGAAGATCCATGTCGCTGATATCGACGCCGTGGGCTTGGGTGACCTGGCTTCGCGGAAGCCCTACGCGCCGAGGCAGCTGAAGAGGTGGAGCCGCCAACTCGAGGAGAGCCGGACCCAGGACCGCCCGGATCTCGACGCACTGACGACGGTGCTGACCGAGCACCTGCCCGAGCCTGGCGAGATCACTCTGGTCCATGGCGACTTCCACATCCGCAACGTCATCATCGACGACGCCACCGGTGACATTCGGGCTGTTCTCGATTGGGAACTGGCGACATTGGGTGACCCGCTGGCCGATGTGGGCAGCTCGTTGGCGTATTGGACTCAGGCCGGCGAGACGCCCGATGAACCCCTAGCCCCCACGGCAGTGGACGGATTCCCGACCCGGGCCGAGATCGCTGCCGAATACCTGGCGGCATCGGGCCGCAGCGGGCGAACACTCGGTTTTTGGCACACACTGGGGCTGTGGAAGATCGCGATCATCGCCGAGGGCATCCGTCGTCGGGTGTCGGAGAACCCTGAGAATGCTGCCGCCCATGGCGTGCCCACAGCGCGTGACATCCAGGAACTCATTGATCAGGGATGGGCCGTTGCGCGGGAGAGCGGGCTGGCATCATGAGGCCCTCACCTCGCTCGCACCGAAGAGATGGATTGTAGGATTGGCTGTCATGTCGATGACCGAAGATTCAGCTGAGGATCTGCCCACGCTCGTGGATGGCGCGCTCCTGCGTGATATGCCGACGACCACGCGAGGAATCCGCACCCGAGCGGCCTTGGTCGCCGCCGCTCGAGTCGTGTTCGAACGTGATGGTTTCATCGATTCTCGGCTGACCGACATCACCAAAGAGGCCAAGTGCTCCACGGGCACGTTCTACACCTACTTCGACAGCAAGGAGCAGGCTTTCGCTGCTGTGCTCAGCGAAGCCCAGGAGGACATGCTCCACCCGGGCCCGCCGCACAGCGGCGACGAAGAGCGCACCGTTGTCGAGCAGCTCCAAGCCGGACATCGGGCCTATGTCGAGTCGTATAAGCGCAACGCGAAGCTGATGCTCCTGCTCGAACAGGTCGCCGCGATCGACGCGAACTTCCGTCGCCTGCGCCTCGACCGGGCGAGGGCCTTCGCCGAACGCAATTGCCGGTGGATCCAAAAGCTCCAGGACGAAGGCTACGTGGACCCGAGCCTCGACCCCCTCATGTCCGCCCGGGCGCTGTCAGCGATGGTCGGGCGGATGGCGTACTTCAAATATGCGGTCGAGGAACCAGGGTGGGGCAGTGACGATCTGATCGTGGAGACTGCGACGAAACTGTGGATCAACGCACTGGGCATTCCCACCGACGGTTCACGTCGCAAATAGCAGTCACCGGGCCGCCGGGTGCCCAGCATCGGCCGACGGCCCAGCGGCCGGTGGCGGGTGGCCGCTGGACCGAGAACCCATGCACCTTGATCAACGAGGAGACTGACCCATGACAATATCGACGACGTCCCAGCCCTTTAGCGGTGCCCCGTTCGACAACGCCTCGGTGGCCGCACGCTTGGCAGAGCTGCCGGCGACTGCTGACGCCGAGGCGCTGACGGTGACCACTGACCAGGGGGAGTTCACCGCTTTCCGAGCAACGCCGACGCACCCGGATCCCGACCTCGGCGAGGCGATCCTTCTGCACGGGTGGCCTGAATACGCCTCCTGCTGGGAGAGGACTGCTGGCCTGCTCCTCGCACAGGGGATGGGGGTGTTCGCCTATGACCAACGAGGATATTCGCCGGGAATACGGCCGGATTCAGTCGGGGAGTATACGATCGCGCGCCTGGTCGCCGACCTCGACGAAGTCTCCCGCGCGGCGGGACTCGAACGCTTCCACCTCGTCGGTCATGATTGGGGCGGACTGGTCGCGTGGCCCTTTGTCGCGAACCACCCGCAGCGTCTGCACACCTGCACCGTCGTGTCGACGCCGCACCCCCGAGCGCTGGGCAAACAACTGAAGACGGACGACGATCAGTATGAACGCATGGGCTATATGCGGTCGATCCAAGACCACCCGGAGGGAGTGGCCCGAACATTGCTGCGCGATGTCGGAAAGAAGCTGGTCGATCTCTACGGCGGCGCCGTCCCCGAAGATCTCGCAGCCTCCTATGTTGCGCGATTCAGTGAACCGGGGGCTTTTCTGTCCGTGCTCAAGTACTACCAGGCGATGGATGGCCGCGATCGGACGCCGAGCACTCCCGTCACGGTGCCCACCAGTCTTGTGTGGGGCAGCGAGGACATCGCATTCTCCCGCACAACTGCAGAGCTCAGCGCTCGCTACGTCGATGGGCCCTATCGTTTTGTCCCTCTCGAGGGCGCGTCTCATTGGCTTCCCGAATCACACCCGAACGACATCGCTTCCACGGTCATCAACCAGGCACGGGAGCACGCGGCGGACCGCCTGAGATGTAATTAGTTTCCCGGCGGCCCGGAGGACCGCTGTGAACCCGCCAGGGCGTCAGCCGATGACATGACGATACTGCGCCCCCGCCTCGGCGAGGGGAGACGAAGCACCACGGGTGCCGACGTCCTTACGATGAGGACATCGGCACCCGTGGTGGTGGTGGAGGGGGAGCGACCGAAGGTCAGTGCACTGTGACCTTTTCGCTTTCAGCGGGGCGAGCCGCCTCGGCGGGGGCACCGTGTGCATCCGGTTCGAGCGAGAGCTCATCGAACGGGTTGTCACCCGACAGGGTGGCGCGGGCGACGTCGAGGTCGATCTCGTTCGTCCACTTGCCGATGAGCAGGGTGGCCACGGCATTGCCGGTGAAGTTCGTCAGCGCACGGCACTCGGACATGAACTTGTCGATGCCGACGATGACGCCCATGCCGTCGAGCAGCTCGGGACGGTGCGACTGCAGACCCGCGGCCAGGGTAGCCAAGCCCGCACCGGTGACTCCGGCGGCGCCCTTCGACGCGATGATCATGAACACGAGCAGCGAGATCTGCTCGGGGATCGACATCGGCATGCCCATGGCCGAGGACACGAACAGCGAGGCCATGGTCAGGTAGATGGCGGTGCCGTCGAGGTTGAACGAGTAGCCGGTGGGCACGGTGATGCCGACGACCGGCTTCGAGACTCCGGCGTGCTCCATCTTCGCGATGAGGCGCGGCAGGGCCGACTCGGACGACGAGGTGGAGAAGATGAGCAGGAACTCACGGGCCAGGTACTTCAGCAGCAGGAAGATGTTCAGGCCGGTGACGATCTTGAGCAGACCGCCGAGGACGATGACGATGAACAGCGCGCAGGTGAGGTAGAAGGCGCCCATGAGGGTCGCCATGGCACCGATCGCGGCCCAGCCGGTCTTGCCGACGACCGCGGCGATCGCACCGAAGGCGCCGACGGGAGCGGCCCACATGATCATCATCATGAGCTTGAAGACGACCGCCTGGATGTGCTTGATTCCGGTGAGCACGGGCTCGCCGGCCTTGCCCATCGACTGCAGGGCGAAGCCGACGAGGAGTGCGAGCACGAGGGTCGGCAGCACCGGGATGTCACCGGGGATGAGGCTCATGAGGAAGCCGACCATGCCGCCTTCCTCACCGCCGGCAGCTTCCTCGTACGGCTGGAGGTGGAGTCCGTCGCCGGGGTGGATGAAGTTGCCGACGACGAGGCCGATGACCAGGGCGAAGGTCGCCATGACCAGGAAGTAGATGAGGGCCAGTCCGCCGACCTTGCCGACGGTGGCCGCCTTCGCCACGGAGCCGACGCCGAGCACGATGGTGCAGAAGATGACCGGGGCGATGATCATCTTGATGAGCGCGACGAACGCCTTGCCCAGCGGTTCGAGTGCGATTCCCGCCTCGGGGGCGATTAGCCCGATGGCGGCACCGGCGAACACGGCCACGATGACCATGATGTAGAGCCAGTGAGTGCGATCCTTCTTCCGCTGCGGGGCTCCCGGTTCAGGAGCGTTCGCCGCGGCGGTGCTCTCCTTGTCGAAGGAGCCGCCCTTCTGTTGTGGCGACATTGCCATGATTCCTCCAAATGCTGTTCGCAACCTCACCCGTCGGTGGATGTGATTGCGCGCGACTGCTGGCCGCGGTAGTTCTGTACCCGACAACTGTGCCAGCCGATGTGACGGGTGTCTCGGTTGCGTTCATAGTGTTCACAGGAGGAGTGAGACGCGCCGAGGCAGGAGCATGGCCAGGGAGGACGGGCCGGCGAGGGTCAGGCCTGCGGCTCCTCCGCGTGCTGGTGATCGGCATCGGCACGCGGTGCCCGCTGTTCGAGGGCCTTGAGGCCGATGGGGCAGGTGATGGTGAGCTTGAGGCGTCGGCTCTTCGCGTCTTCGACGGCGCGCCGCATGAGCTCTCGGCGGTGCTGATCCGCCTGCATAGGCTCGATAGCTTCGCAGTAGATGAACATGACCTCATTGGCATCAGGCTCGAGTTTGTAATGGAGCGCGGCCACGAGTCTGCCGGGAAGGTAGAGGTCGTACTTCGAGGATTCCTGGTTGTTGAGCATCGTGTACATAGTGGTCTCCTGGGGTGGGTCGGTCAGAATGGTCGGTGTCACCAGTCGCTGGGCGACAGAGCCGCCGCAGATGCTGGGTCTCGCAGGTCATGGAGGAAAGTTTGCGCCCAGTGGCGGACGTCGAAAGCGGCGACGGTGTCGGCCATCGCATCCATGCGCTTCCGGGCCTCGTCTTCGCTGAGCGTGGCCGCGTGATGGATGGCCGCCTTCAGGCCGGCCCGATCATGGGGATTGACGATGATGGCTTGGTCGAGTTCTTCGGCGGCTCCTGAGAATTCGGAGAGGACGAGTGCACCGCCCCTGCCTCGGCGGGCAGTGACGAATTCCTTGGCCACGAGGTTCATCCCATCCCGCAGGGAGGTGACGAGCAGGATGTCGGCGGCCAGGTACAGGGCGACGGCTTCCTCTGTCGAATGTGAGTGGTGGGAGTAGTGGATGACATCGCCGCCGAGAGTGGAGAACCTCCCATTGATGCGCCCGACCGTATGTTCGACCTCGTCGCGCAGGTCCTGGTAGGCGCGCACGCCTTCGCGAGAGGGGACTGCGATCTGCGCGAGACAGGTTCCCTGCGCATCGAGCAGTCCGTCGTCGATCAGCTCCTCGAAAGCCCACAGCCGGTGCAGGATTCCCTTCGAGTAGTCGAGGCGATCCACCCCGATCATGAGGGTGGCGGGATCGCCCAGGTCACGGCGAAAGCATCGGGCCATCTCCTGTACCGCGGGGGATTCGGCCGCGGCCCGGATCTCATCAACGTCGATCGAGATCGGGTACGAGCCGACGCGGCCGCGAAGTTCCTCGGGATCCATGCCCAGCAGCTTCTGCATAGCCTGGCGGGCCTTAGCGGCATCGGCCTCTCGCTGGAGACCGATGACATCGGCCCCGAGCAGGCCGCGGAGGATTTCGTCACGCCAGGGCAGCTGGGCCATCTGCTCGACGGGAGGGAACGGAATATGGCAGAAGTATCCGATCCGGATGTCCGGTCGTTGAGCGCGGATCATCGCCGGTACGAGCTGGAGGTGGTAATCGTGTACCCAGACTGTCGCCCCAGTCTCGGCGGCCTCGACCGCGGCCTGTGCGAATCGCGCGTTGACTTCCCGATAGGCCAGCCACCATGAGCGGTGGTACTGCGGTGCGACGATGAGGTCGTGGTGCAGCGGCCATAGAGTAGCGTTGCAGAATCCCTCATAGTACTGCTGATGTTCGTCATGGCTGAGCGAGACGGGGACGAGGCTCATCCCGTCGAAATCGAAGGGCTCGAGGCTGTCGTCATGTGTGTTCGCCCAGCCGACCCAGGCTCCGGCGTGCTCACGCACCACGGGAGCCACGGCTGAGACCAGCCCGCCGGGCGAGGCCTCCCACGTTCCGTCGATGCGGTCGACGGGGAGGCGATTGGCCACCACGACGAAAGCATGGCGGTCAGTTTCCATCATCTTCTCTTCTTCTCGTGCCGCCGGGCCGGATCGTGCCGGCACATCGACTTCTGGGACATGGGATCTGAAAGCATGGCCGAAGGGCGGAGGCGGACAGTGCCTCCGCCCTCCAGCCGCGTCCCTCAGTTCTCCGGAGAGTTCTTGAGCGAGTCTCTGACGCCCTTCAGCGAATCTTTGGCATCGTCGCCGACCTGCTTGATCTTGCCTTTGGCAGCGTCGGTCTTGCCCTCGGCCTCGAGGCTCTTGTCATCGGTGGCCTTGCCGGCAGCAGCCTTCGCCTTGCCCTTGAGCTCCTCTGCTTTGTCTGAGGTCTTGTCGGCCTTGTCGTGGGAATTCATGATTCGTCCTTTCGTGTGGATCGGTCTGGACGTCCTGCTCTGTCGAGCACTATTCATGTTTACGGTGTAATCAACCTAGCAGACCGAGTTTTCGCTGCGCAATAGATCCGGCGAGTCGGGTGGTCGATGGAGGGTGATAGCTTAGTCATCCATGAGGAGTTTACAGTGTAATCGCGTTATCAGAGGATCTCTCGACGCGTCGGATCAAGCGAGTAGACTGACGGTGAAATCCGCCCGGTCTGCGACATCTCCGACGAGGAAAGGGAGGCGCGCGTGGTTCAGCAGCGACTTGATCGTGCACAGGTCGTCGAGTCGGCGATCGCCTTCGTCGACGCCTGCGGTCTCAGCGAGCTCACGATGCGTCGCCTCGGAACGGCCTTGGACGTAGAGGCGATGGCACTGTATCGGCATGTTTCGGGGCGGGGGGACCTCCTCGAGGCCATGGTCGACGAGCTCATCGACGGCCTCTTCGACGACGATCTCATGACAGAGGACTCCCATTCGTGGGAGGAGTATCTGCAGCGTGTCGCCAATGCCACGCGGAATCTGGCCCTCAAGCATCCGCGGATCTTCCCGCTCATCGCCACCCAGCCACCTCAGGCGCCCTGGCTCCGTCCGCCGCTGCGAAGCGTGCGCTGGGTCGAGGACTTCCTGTCCTCGCTGCAGCGCTTCGGATTTGCCGACGCCGAGGCGGTGGCGGCATACAAGGCCTTCACGAGCTTCCTCGTCGGCGCGCTTCTGCTCCAAGCGGCCTCCCTGACCCCGGAGGTCCTCGGAGATGAGGAAGAGTCCTCCGCCGGCGACGACCTCAGCGAGTACCCCACGGTGGCCCGATTGCAGGGCCTGCTCATGGAAGACCACGCCCAGCGCGAGTTCGACGACGCCCTCGACGATCTCATCGAGCGGATCCGCACCACCACGCAGGGCTGAGAATCTCGGCAGATGGCTCCGAGAGCCCTTGAGCTGTGGCGTGCCTGCGCCCTCACGGATAGTCTTGGCTCAGTGACGATCCGATTACAAAGGAGCAGGATATGAAACTCAGCACCGCACTTCTGCGCGCAGTTCCCGGCGCATTCATCCTCAATTCGGGCATCGGCAAGCTCGGTCTCGACGAGGAATCCGCGGCCGGACTCCAGCAGATGGCCGCCAACGGTGTGCCGATGGTCGAGAACATGACCCCCGCCCAGTTCGGGAAGTTCCTGTCCTACGGTGAGATCGCCGTCGGCTCCGCCCTGCTGCTGCCGTTCGTGCCTACCCGCATCGCCGGTGCCGCGCTGACGACCTTCGCCGCCGGCCTCGTCGCGAACTACTTCTCCATCGATTCGATGACCAAGGACGACGGCATCCGCCCGTCCGAGGACGGCACCGCAGTGGCCAAGGACACTTGGCTGGCCGCAATCGGCTTGGCTCTCCTCATCTCCGGCGGCAGTAAGAAGAAAAAGAAGAGCGTTAAGAAGTAATGGCGTCCCTCCCGGCCCCTCCATGGCGGGGTCGGGAGCGATTCCGGGCTCGCCGAGGCGGAACCACCCTGGCGAGGCGTCTGTTCCTCGTCCAGCTCGTCCTCATCGTCCTCGTTTGCACCGCCCTGTCGGTGACGAGCTACGTGACGACGCTGAACAACATCCGGCACGCCACCGGAGAGCGGGTCCTGTCCATCGCCGAGACGCTCGCCCACGATCCCTATGTCACCGAGTCTGTGACCGGGGACGATCCCTCCGCCCGACTGCAGCCCTACGCGCTGACCGTCATCGATTTCGCCGAGGTGGACTTCGTGACGATCATGGACCGCGACGGCACGCGCTACACCCACCCCGACCCCGAACAGCTGGGCAAGAAATACATCGGCAGCACCGCGAAAGCCCGCGCCGGACAGACCGAGACCGAGGAATACGTAGGCACGCTCGGGCCGTCGGTGCGCGCGATCGTGCCGATCAAGGACGCCGCCGGCGAGGTCACCGCCATGGTCGCCGTCGGCGTGACCCTGGAAACGCTGTCCGTGGCGCAGGCGGCCTCCCTGCCGCAGATCATCCTCGTCGGCCTCGCCGCGCTCGCCCTCGGCGGACTCGGCTCCTGGCTGCTCGCCCGCTACCTGCGCCGAGTCACCCTCGGCTACGGTCCCGAGGAGCTCCGTCGGCTGTTCGCGTTCTACGATTCGGCCCTGCATTCCCTGCGCGAGGGCCTCATCCTCGCCGACGATTCCGGGCGGCTCGTCCTCTACAACGACGAGGCCGCGTCCCTGCTCGGCCTGCCCACAGTGGAGGAATCGACGCCGATCTCCCTCGCCGAGGTGGCCCTGCCCGAATCTGTCCGTGACCTTCTGGCATCCGGTCGGGTCGCCGTCGACGAAATCCACTTCACCGAGGATCGTGTCCTCGTCATCAGTCAGAAACAGGCTCGGCAGCCGCGCGGCGGGCGCGATGAAGGCGGAACGGTCGCGACCCTGCGCGATCGCACGGACATCCAGGAACTCACCGGCGAGCTGGCGACGATGACGACCCTGTCCGAGGCCCTGCGTGCCCAGACTCACGAGCATGCCAACCGGCTGCACACGGTCTCCACGCTCATCGAACTCGGTCGGGTGCAGGAGGCGCTCGACTTCGCGGTCAAGGACGAGCAGGAATCGCAGCGGCTGACGGATTCCTTCGTCGCCTCCCTCGACGAGCCATTCATCACCGCTCTTATGATCGGGAAGGCCGCGCAGGCCAATGAGCGCGGAGTCGAACTCACCGTCACCGCCACCGGCGAACTCCCTCCCGAACGACTCGACGCTCGCGACCTCGTCACCGTCGCCGGAAACCTCCTCGACAATGCCTTCGACGCGGTCGCGGACTCGGATGAGAAGCACGTGTGGGCGGACTTCGTCGCCGCTGACGGGGAGCTCATCATCACCATCGCCGATTCCGGTGCCGGAGTTGCGGGGGAAGACATCGATGCGCTCTTCCATCTCGGCGCCTCGGCGAAACCCGAGACCGGGGGAGTGGGACGGCACGGTTTCGGGCTCGTTTTGGTTCGGCAGGCGGTGAGCCGCCTCGGCGGACATATCGATGTCGATTCCGATCGCGGTGCGATCTTCACGGTGACGCTTCCTCTGGGGGACATCGACACGGCCGGCGACTACGATTCTTCGGAGAATCACACCACTGACGGTGAGGATTCGAGACAGGATCGGGCGGAAGGAGACTCACGTGAGCGATGATGCCGCGCTGCGGGTGCTCATCGTCGAAGACGATCCGATGACGGCGCAGGCGCATGCGGACTTCGTTGTCCGGATTCCTGGGTTCGAGGTCGTCGGAACGTGTCTGGGCGGGCACGAGGCGATCGAACGCTTCGACGAACTCGCCGCGGCCGGGACGCCAGTCGATATCGTCTTACTCGATATGAATCTCACGGATTCTCACGGTCTCGAAGTTGCCGGGCGCCTGAACTCGCGCGGTCAGGATGTTGACATCATCGCGATCACCGCGGTGCGGCACCTGCAGGTGATCCGATCGGCGATCTCGTCGGGTATCACGCAGTACCTCATCAAGCCCTTCACCTTCGCGTCGTTCCGGGAGAAGTTGGAGAACCAGCGGGAGTTCCGGCGCGGACTCAGCGGATCGGGGACGTTGGCGACTCAGGCCTCGGTGGACAATGCGCTGTCCGCCTTGCGGTCGGTATCGTCGACGACCCTGCCGAAGGGCCTCATCGCCGAGACCTTGGACGCGGTGTCCGCGTTCGTCCGGGACTCTCCGGTTCCGGTCTCAGCCAGCGAGGTGGGGCGTCGGCTTGATCTGTCCCGGGTCACCGTCCGTCGGTACCTGGAGCACCTCGTCTCGACGAAGCAGGCGATCAAACAGCCTCGACATGGGACTCCGGGGCGGCCGGAGTACGAGTATCGGTGGGTGTGAAGGCACGGACTCAATCAGCGTTTGGGGCCGCTGGGTTCGAGCGAATCGGACACATAGACCAGATGTACGAAGGCGGGCGAAGGAATCTCTTCGTTCGCCCGCCTTCGAGGTTGGCAGATCAATGGATCTATCTGCCCAATCAGGTGTTGACGTCCGTCAGTTGTTGAGGTTCTCGATCGCGTAGTCGGCCTCAGACTGAGTGAACTGTTCACCATATTCGCTTGTCAGCTGGTCATGGATTGCGGCTGGCGACATCGACATGTTGTCCTGATACGACCGTGCCTTCTCCAGAGCGTTCTGCTTCCAGTCGGCCTGGACATTGTCGATGGCGTACTGGGCAGCGTCGGCGGAGAACTGCTCGCCGTATTCGCTCGTCAGCTGATCGTAGAGGCCCTTTTTGCTCATGTGCATCATGTCCGAATAGGACTCGGCTTTGGTCAGTGCGGAGCTGTACTCGGCGGGAACGCTCGAGTCGGTCTCTTCCTCTGCCGACGCTGCGGGATCTTCGGCGACGGGCTCTTCTTCGACTGCTTCTTCAGCAGGTTCCTCAGCGGAGGGTTCTTCCGCCGGTTCCTCGGCAGGTTCCTCTTCGACCGCGGGGTCGGCTTCAGCGGGTTCCGTGACAGCTTCGGGGGCAGGCGCTTCTTCGGCGGCAGCTTCCTCTTCGGAGACGATCGGCGCGTTGTCGCTCGGTGCATCCGACATTGCTCCCGCTTTGACTCCGTTGATGATGAGGCCGAGAACGAAGAAGATGCCGGTGACGATCCAAGCGACCTTCTTATGCTGGTCGTACCCCTGGAGGCGCAGACCCTTCTTGTCTTTCTGCTTGCCGGCAAGAGTGATGATCAGGTCGACGAGGTACCAGATGCCGAACCCGCCGAGGGTGATGAGTTTGAGGATGCCGGTGCCGATCTTGCCGAGGTAGAAACGGTCGACGCCGAGTCCGCCGAGCAGCCACGACAGCAGCCACGTAGCGAGGAACGATTTCTGCCCGACAAGGGGGTGGTACTGGCCGAATGAAGGCTGGAATGAGGGCTGAGCTGGGGTCCACTGGTTCGAGTTGTCGACCGGTACTGGAGGCTGCTGTGTCATTATCACTTCCGAATGTTCAGAGAGGAGGTAGTTGCACTTTCAACTATAAGTTAAAATTTCAACTAAGTACACCAGGTGTTGTCTCGATTGGGTAACAAATCCGCTTGTCGGAGTTGCCGGCCCCGTGTGGGGAGCCTCACTCAGGAGTGCAGTGCGGGTTCCGGGGCTCCGAGGAAAGAGTCAGGTTCAGCGTCGTCGATGACACGTGATTCTCTGTCATACTCGTGAACGCACCCCTCATCTCCATGCGGCCGACCCAGCCGCACCTCGACGTGAGTCGAGCCGAACCGAAAGTTCCCCATCCGTGTCACCTCAACAGATCAAGCGAGGCGAAAACCTGAACTGTATGTCGGACTCTGATGGACCGCCATCGGACTTCGACGCGCAATTCGGACCGCGAGCCTCCTCGGCGAAGGACTTCGCATCTGCGGTCGACGTGCGCGACACACTCTCCGAGTCCGAGCTGGAGCGGATCTTCCGGGCCAGCGGCGGTCGTACCCGCATCGCTGCCTCCCTCGTTCAGGCGCGAGCCGAAGCGGGACTGCTCGCGAGCGATACCGACCCTGACCGGACTGTCGCTATGCTGTCCCCATCATTGAATCCGACGCTCGCGAACGCCTCCCGCGAATCGGCCGCGCTCTATCTGCTCGCTCTCTTCTCCTGGACGCCGAGGATCACCTCGAACATGGTCGACCTCGTCCACGCCGCCTTCGCCGCCGCGAAGGTCAGGAGCGATGCCACTCCCGATGACCTCACCCCGCTGCTGACCTCGGCCGGACTGCTCGCTGTTGCCTCCGGCGACGAGGTCTTCACCGTTCCCACCTTCATCCGCATACTCATGCGACGCATCACCGCCGTCGACGACGGCCTCGCGAAGAGGACTCCACGCGAAGCTCTCGGCATGGCCGTCGCCGACATGATCGGCCGCCAGCGCGCGGACCGCCGTGAAGGACTGCCCGAGCTGCTCGACCTCGTCCTGGAGATCAGGGACTGGAAGATCCTCGAGCGTGGGTGGGCACAACGGTCGGTGAACGTCTTCATAGATGTGCCGACTTCGATCGAAGCCTTTCTCAGTGTCCCCGAGGCGGTGATCGCGAAGAACCCGATCCTCACCCTGGCCCGCAGCGCGGCTCGACGCATCGATTCGACCCGGCACGTGCTCGGAACCGATGACCCCTGGCAACTCATGTCGGCGACCGACTTCGACAGCATCGTGGTGCCGGAGCTGCACGGCCGGCTGACCGATCCGAGCCTCCCCCTCTCCGGCGACGAAGTAGCCGTGCTGACCATACTGGAGGCGCGCAGTCACCGATTGAACCGGAATTACGAGGCGGCGCTCAACGTCATCGAGGTGGGACGGAAACGCTTGCTCAGCCTCGGTGCCGGAGAACCGGGGCCCACGCTGATGCTGCAGGCCGAACTCAATCTTGAACGCGGGCGGAACCTCGTCGCAGCCGGTCGATTCACCGAGGCGACACCGGTATTGCAGAGCGTCGTGCACTTCGCGGGAATCTATACACCGAACTCACCGCATCCGCTGCTGGCAGGACTGGTCGAAACCGCATTGGCCGGGCTGGGGCACGGACACGGGTCGGACATGGACCGCTGCCTTGAGCGGGCGCGAGAGAACGCTCGCCGCTTCGGGATGGAAACGCTGCAGGACGAGCGGACGGCGCTGAGCATTGAGCTGATGCGCAGCCTCGACCGGCTCGACCTCAACGCGGCGGAGGACATCCTCGGTGCCCTGGATCAGGTGAAGTCCACTCAGTCTCTGGGGCCGATGCCGGACTGTGGCAAGGCGCTGTACTACGTGTACCGCGGGCGGGCGTCGATTGCTGCGAAGCTCGTGACGGAGAGCCCGACGGTGCAGATCCTGCCGACGGCGGCCGGCGATGCGAGCACTCAATTCTCCGGAATCGTCAACGCCGTCGGGTTCGTGCTCGCTGCGGCGGGGGAGACGAAGACGCTTCAGGACATGAGCGATCGCATGAGTTCGGCCAACCCCGGTGATTCGATCATCAAGGCTCGACAGGCGCTCGTCTTCGGTCAGCATGACCGGCTGTGGACGGCGACCGGGCAGGCGCTCAGCAGTGATCAGGGGCCCAGACTCAAGAGCTGTGCCATGGCCTTGCGCGCCGACATCCTCCACCATGAGGGGCACGCGGATGAGGCGCTGGAGACCTTCGTGCACATGCTCGACTACTGTGCGATCACGGCATCGGTGTTCGCTGCGGCGCAGCTGTCGAAGTCGGCTCGAGAGGCGCTCATTGCCGCATCGGCCGATTTCTCCGAGTGGGAGGCCGTGGCCCGGTCATTCAATTCTGCGGAGATCACGGCGGTCGTGCTGCAGAAGCGACTGCTCGAGCTGCCGGATACCTCGCCTGTGGCCCCGGACTTCCAGACCGATCTCACCCCGGCCGAGCAGTCGCTGCTGTTCGCGATCGACTCGTCGAAGTCGATCGCGCAGATCGCCCGCGAGTTCGGAGTGGTGTCCGGGACGCTGAAGAATCGGCTGTCCGCGCTCTATCGCAAGCTCGGCGTGCGCAGTCGCGCCGAAGCCGTGGCGCACGTCCACCGGCAGCGGTAGGGAGTGAGTCGCCTCGGCGAAAGAGTCCTACCCGTGCGCCGCCTCAGCCGGGGGAGAGGAATTCCGACAGGCGGTTCAACGTGGTGGCATCGAGCGAATAGTACGACCAGACGCCGCGCTTCTCACGGTGCAGGACCCCGGCATCGACGAGGATCTTCAGATGGTGGGAGACGGTCGGCTGGCCGAGACCGACGGGTTCGGTGAGATCGCAGACGCACGCTTCCTGCTGCTCGTGCCCGGCGATGAGGGAGACCAGGCGCAACCGGGTCGGGTCGGCCACTGCTTTGAGGATGCGCGCGAAGTCCTGGGCGTCGTCGAGACTCAACGGCGAGACGGTCAGCGACGGGCAGCAGACGTCCGCCTCGGTCGGAGAGAACGCGGGCTGTGTGGTCATTCCTCCATTATGCCCATACATTGACATTTGTCGATGCCTTGTGGTCCCATCGTATCGATGAACTTCAATGCGCCGGCATGTCAGCGCGGCGCAGAACCGACTCGGACCTCAAGGGAGACCATGCATTCCACGGAGACTGCCAACGCTGAATCACCGGTGGCGGCGAAGATGTCGACGCTGGACCGATTCCTGCCGCTGTGGATCATCGGTGCCATGGCCCTGGGCCTGGTGTTGGGCAGGCTCGTGCCCGGTCTCGACGAGGCTCTGGACTCGGTCAAGGTCGCCGACGTCTCCCTGCCGATCGCCATCGGCCTCCTGGTGATGATGTTTCCGGTGCTCGCCAAGGTCCGGTACAACGAGACCGGGCACGTGCTGGCCGACAAGAAGCTCATGGTCACCTCCTTGGTCATCAACTGGTTGGCAGCTCCGGCGTTCATGTTCGCGCTCGCCTGGCTCTTCCTGCCCGACCTGCCCGAATACCGCACCGGACTGATCATCGTCGGGCTGGCCAGGTGCATCGCCATGGTCCTCATCTGGAATGACCTGGCGTGTGGCGACCGCGAGGCCGCCGTCGTGCTCGTGGCCATCAACTCCGTGTTCCAGGTTCTCGCGTTCGGTCTCCTCGGCTGGTTCTATCTGCAGTGGCTGCCGAATCTGCTGGGGCTGCCGACGACGAGCAGCGAGTTCTCCTTCTGGGCGATCACCCTCAGCGTCCTCGTCTTCCTCGGAATCCCGCTTCTCGCCGGCTTCCTCACACGCACGGTGGGGGAGAAGGCGAAGGGGCGTCAGTGGTATGAAGATCGCTTCCTCCCGAAGGTCGGGCCGTGGGCGCTGTACGGACTGCTGTTCACCATCGTCGTGCTCTTCGCCTTCCAAGGTGACGAGATCACGTCGCACCCGGGCAATGTCGCCCGCATCGCCTTGCCTCTGCTCGTCTACTTCGTCGTCGTCTTCGCTGTCGGGATGGTCATCGGCAAAGCCTTGAACCTGGGCTATGAGAAGACGACGACCCTGGCATTCACCGCTGCCGGCAACAACTTCGAACTCGCCATCGCAGTGGCGATCGGGACGTACGGCGTCGCCTCGGGGCAGGCGCTCGCCGGAGTCGTCGGCCCGCTCATCGAGGTGCCCATCCTCGTCGCCCTCGTCTACGTCGCGCTCTGGGCACGACCCCGTTTCTTCCCCTCAACTTCTGTTCAAGGAGCGAATCGAGCATGAGTCCCACACCAACGCCAAAGCCGAGTGTCCTCTTCGTCTGTGTGCACAATGCCGGCAGGTCCCAGATGGCGGCCGGATTCCTCCGCGAACTGGCCGGGGGATCAATCGAAGTGCGGTCCGCCGGCAGCGCACCGGCCGAGACGATCAACCCCGTCGCCATCGACGCCATGCGGGAGCTCGGCATCGACATCACCCGCAACAGCCCCACTCTGCTCGACGCAGATACCGTGCGCACCTCGGACGTCGTGATCACGATGGGCTGCGGCGATGCGTGCCGGATCTTCCCCGGCAAACGATACGAAGACTGGGTTCTCGACGATCCCGCAGGTCAGGGCCTGGAATCGGTGCGCCGAATCCGTGATGAGATCCGGACCCGAGTCGAAGCCCTCATCGTCGATCTCGCCCCCGACGCAGGGACGAAATCCACACAGTCGACGACCACGTCGAACCCCATCGCCGAGGCGGCTCCCAATGACTGATATCGCGCTCGCAGATCTGCCGGTCGCCGTGATCGGTTCCGGTCCCGTCGGCCTCGCGGCCGCGGCCCAGCTGGTCCGACGTGGAATCCGACCGCTCGTCCTCGAAGTGGGATCGTCCGTCGCGGCGGCAGTGGCCGAGTGGGGTCATATCGGGTTGTTCTCACCGTGGAAGTACAACATCGACGTTGCGGCCCGCAGCCTGCTGGCACCGACCGGTTGGCAGGAACCCGACGGCGAGCACCTGCCCACAGGGGACGAACTCATCCGGGACTATCTCATTCCGCTGGCCGAGACAGATGAACTCCGGGACGCCATCCTCACCGATACCCGGGTTGTGGCAGTGAGCCGAGTCGGAATGGACCGGACCGGCACCGCGCAGCGTGAATCGACTCCCTTTCTTGTTCGCACTCAGAACTCCGATGGAACTACGACGGACTTCAAGGTCAGGGCGGTCATCGACGCCTCGGGGACATGGGAGAGCCCGAACCCGATCGGGCAGTCCGGGCTCGCAGCGCCCGGCGAAGTCGAGGCCCGTCGCAGCGGGTTCGTCACCTCGCCTCTGCCCGATGTGACCGGCCGTGACCGTGAGCATTTCGCCGGGAGGCGGACTCTTGTCGTCGGTGGAGGGCATTCGGCGGCGAACACGCTCTTGGCACTGGCGGAGCTGCGTGCGGAAGTGCCGGGCACGCGAATCGGCTGGGTGCTCAGGCGCGCAGACCCGGCATCCGTCTACGGTGGGGAGGACCAGGACGGTCTGCCGGCTCGCGGAGCCCTGGGCGCGCGGCTCCGCCGTCTTGTCGAAGACGGAGCCATCGATGTGTATGCCTCCACGACGATCACCGGGTTCGCCGCCGACGGTGGTGGCACCGTGGCTTCCGAGACCGGCGGTGAGTCGGTGACGCTCCACGCCGATCGGGTCGTTCCCGCCACTGGCTTCCGTCCGGACCTGGGATTCCTGCGCGAGATCCGGTTGGACCTTGACCCGGTTGTCGAAGCTCCGCAGCAGTTGGGGCCGCTCATCGATCCCGAGTATCACAGCTGCGGAACGGTCCCTCCGCATGGTGCCAGGGTGTTGGGGCATCCGGAGCCAAATTTCTACATCGTGGGCATGAAGTCCTACGGGCGCGCCCCGACGTTCCTCATGTACACCGGTTACGAGCAGGTCCGTTCCGTCGTCGCAGCGATCGCGGGGGACCTGGAAGCTGCGGACCGAGTCGAGCTCGTCCTGCCGGAGACCGGCGTGTGTTCGACCGACATTGGATCTTCGTGTGACGCGCCGACCGGCAAGCCTGGTTCTGTCGACTTGCCCGCGGCAGGCGCACCGGACGCAGGCGGATGCTGCGGACCTGCGGAACCGGTAGTGATCGGGATCCCCACGGGGACAGAACACGGGCGATCAGGAGAGACCGGGAACGACTGACTCGCGGGCTCGGCTTACGTCGCCACGGCGGACTGACTCGCCGGTTCGGCCCTCGCCGCCTCAGCGGTAGGTGGCGTTCTTCGGATCCTGGTGGCCGTGGTCGTTGAACGAGATGAGGCTGGTTCCGCCTCGGCCGGTGATGATCTTCGTGATGCCGGTGTTGATGGTCACTCGGTTGAAGGCCATCCACTGATCGAAGCCGCCGCCGATCAGTCGGGCCGCGGTCCACGCGATGGCGCCGGCGCTTGAGACGACGATCGTCGACTGTCCCGAGCTCATCGCACCGGTCGCCTCGTCGAGGGCTCGATCGACGCGTGACGTGAACTGGTTGTAGGTCTCCGTGTAGTCCTCATCGTGCTCACCCGAGGCCCACCGGGCGGCACCGCGCTCGAGTTCGCCCTGGAAGATCTTCGAATCGTGCTGAGCGCGCGGATCGAGATCCGTGAGCACGCCGGTGAGCTCCCATGCGGCGTATTCGTTCCAGCCATCGTCGACGTGGGCGTCCATATCGAGGCCGAGTCCTGCGAGGAGGCCTTCTGCGGTCTGGCGCTGCCGCAGCATCTCACCGTGGATGATGCGATCGGGTTCGAGTCCTTGTGAGGCGAGGAAGCGACCGGTGATGCGGCTCTGCTCTTTGCCGAGATCGGACAGCCTGTCATAGTCATCCGTGCCGAACGACGCCTGCCCGTGCCGAACCAGATAGAGCACACTCATGAATCACACATCCTCGTCGTGAAGCCCACGCTGCTTTTCGAGTGATCGTTTACTGATGTGAGTCTACGGGACATCGGTGGGGAACAGCTGCTCGGCCAGTCGAAGCACCTCAGCGAGGGCAGGACTGACGTCATCTCTGCGCCATGCCATGAGCAGCGGGAACGGCCCCTTCGGGTCTTCGAGGGGGACGAAGGCGATATTGGGGAAGGAGGCGTTCTTCGGCACCGACGCCACTGTGACTGAACAGCCGATCTCCGCACCGACGAGCGAGAGTATCGTCCACGTGTCCGGAGCCACCTGGATGACGGTGGGGTTGAAACCTGCGGCCTGCGACAGCTCGTAGAGCCGTTCGATCGTCGTCGACCCCGGATTCGGCGGCACCGTGATGAACTCCTCTCCCGCGAGCTCGCTCATCGACACCGACTCGCGGCCTGCTAAGGCATGCTCTCTGTGCATGGCGACGACAAGCGACTCCTGGGCGACGATGCGAGTATCGACCGACTGTGGCACGAATGGCCAATAGCCGAAGACGAGGTCCACTGAGCCGTCGGCGACGCTGTCGATGGCCGGCATCCCGAAGGAGGCGCTCTGCAGACTGAGGTGGATTCCCGGATGAGTCCCGCGGACCAGTTTGAGCAGCCGTCCGATGAGTTTGTGGGTCGCGATGCCGGTGAATCCCAGGCGCAGATGTCCGACCTCGCCTTTCCCTGCTGCCTGCACTGCGGAGTCGGCGAGGCGATGACTCATGAGGATGTCGCGCGCAGGTTCGACGAGCGCCTGTCCTGCCGGAGTCAGGCGCACGGACCGAGTGCTGCGTTCGAACAGCTGTGCCGACATGTCGGACTCCAGGCCCCGGATGAGTCGGCTGAGGGGAGGTTGGGTCATATGCAGTCGTTCGGCGGCTCTGCCGAAGTGAAGTTCCTCGGCGAGGACGAGGAATGCGCGGATGTGCTTTGTGTCCATATCGGTGTCTCAATCGTGAAGGCGGCCGCCCAGTGAGGATCGGGCGATATTCGTGCAGTGACTGCATTAATCGTCTCCATTATAAGTATTGGACTGGTATCAATGATTTTGAAAGGATTACCCAGGTCACAGTCATCCGAGGTTCGAGGAGGAACGCGATGGACAAGACGATGAGTCTTCCCCAGGCGATCAGCACCTATCTGCGCAACGGGGATACAGTCGCCCTGGAGGGCTTCGGCCACATCGTGCCGGTCGCTGCCGCGCACGAGATCATCCGGCAGGGCTTCACTGATCTGGTCCTTGCGCGCATGTCCTGCGACGTCATTGTCGACCAGCTGCTCGGAGCGAACTGCCTGAAAGGTCTCATCTCCTCGTTCATCGCCAACAGTTCGGCCGGTTCCCTTCACGAGCTTCGGCGGCGCATTGAGAAGTCGGACCCGGAACCGCTGTGGTTCGACGAATACAGTCACGGCGGAATGGTCGCCCGCTATCAGGCCGGTGCCTCGAAGCTTCCGTTCCAGCCCATCGCCTCCTACCGGGGCAGCGACCTAGCGGCGAAGAATCCGCGGATCAAGTCCGTTCCCGATCCCTACGGTGGACCGGACATCCACGTCGTCCCCGCACTCAATCCCGACCTCACGATCATCCACGCCCAACGTGCGGACATGCATGGAAACGTGCAGGCATGGGGGATGCTCGGGATTCAAACCGAGGCCGCATTCGCCAGTCACCGACTCATCGTCACAGTTGAGGAGATCGTCGACGAGGCTGTCGTCCGCTCCGACCCGAACCGCACAATCGTTCCCGCGCATGTCGTCGATGCCGTCGTCGCCGTGCCACGCGGCTCGCATCCTCATTCGGTCCAGGGCTATTACGACCGCGACGACGAATTCTCGAGACAGTGGTCCGCGCTCGCCCGCGACGCGGCGGCGGTCCAGGACTGGCTCGAGACCAATATCCGCGGCACGAGTGACCACGATGAGTTCCTTGCCACCCTCGGATCGGAACATTTTGAGCGGATGGCCATCCACGACGCATATTCGACGCCTGTGAACTATGGAGGGCGAGCATGACATTGAGTGCTCACGACACCACTGAGACCCGGTCCCGCGACGAGCTCAGCGAGACCACAAGCAGCGAGGTCGCTGGCGACGTGGTCACCAGCAGCGAACTTCTCACCGTCCATTCGGCGCGGGCGCTGGCCGGACGCAACGTGGTCTTCGCCGGGCACGGCCTGCCCACACTGGCCGTCTCTCTGGCCCAGCACACCGTCGCACCGGACATCGAGATCGTCTACGAGTCGGGAGTCACCGGAGCCAGGCCGCCGGCCATGCCGCGCAGCATTTCGGACTCGATCCTCGTCCCGGGAGCTGCCTCGGTGATGCCGATGACGCACCTGTTCAACTATGTTCTGCAAGGCCAGCGAATCGATGTCGGCTTCCTCGGTGCCGCGCAGGTCGACAAGTTCGGGAACCTGAACTCCACCCTCATCGGCGAGGACTGGGAGCACCCAGACAGCCGACTTCCGGGCTCAGGAGGAGCCATCGAGGCCATGGCGGGCGCGGCCGAGATCTTCCTCGTCATGCGCAGGCACACCCCGCGTACCTTCGTCGAATCCTTGGACTTCGTCACCTCCCCGGGGCCGAAGAAGGCCGCTGAGGCTGCGGTCGGTTCAATGCCGGCTGGTTCCGGCGTGACCCACGTGATCACCGACCTGGGCATCATGACGCGCTTCGCTCGGGATGAGGAGCTCACTCTGACAGCCGTTCACCCCGGTGTCGACCCCGCCGAGGCGGTGCGGCAGACCGGATGGAACCTCCAGGTATCGACCGACCTCAAGACGACGCAGCCGCCGACTCCGGATGAGCTGGCACTGCTGCGAGAGACGCTCGATCCCACCCGGATCTACCTGCGCTGAACCGGAGCCCTCACCCACTGACCGATGTCCGCGGCCAGCTGTAGGCGACAGTCGCCCACTGCGGCTCCCTGCTGAGCAAGCGAGAATTCGAATCGAAGAAAGTTGAAATCATGTCAATGAAGACAAACGCACAGGTTACCTCCCCTCCTGATCCGAATGTGACTCGGCCCGAACTGCGCCGTGCCGCGTGGTCGTCGTGGCTCGGCAGTTCGCTCGAGTACATGGACTTCACCTTGTATACGCTCGCCTCGGCTCTGGTCTTCGGACCGCTCTTCTTCCCCAATGAGACTCCTGCGGTGGCGCTGATCTCCAGTCTCGGCGTCTACGGGTCCGGTTTCGTAGTCCGGCCGATCGGTGGATACGTCTTCGGACGGGTCGGTGACAAGCACGGACGTCGGATCGTCCTCATCGTCACTCTGTCGATGATGGGCATTGCCACCATGGGCATCGGTCTTCTGCCGACTTATGCGCAGATAGGCATCTGGGCGCCTATGCTGCTCGTCGTACTCCGGCTCGTGCAGGGGTTCGGAGCCGGAGCCGAATTGGCCGGAGCTTCGGTGCTCTTGGTCGAATCGTCGCCTGTGCGTCGCCGTGGGCTCTTCGGGGCGATCGTGGCGATGGGGACCAACAGCGGAATCTTCCTGGCCACTGTTCTGTGGACGCTGCTCACCCTGCTGCCGGACGAGGCTTTCCTCAGTTGGGGCTGGCGGGTGCCCTTCCTGCTCAGCATCGTCACCACTTTCGTGGCTCTGGCAATTCGTACGAAGGTCAGGGAGTCCCCGGTGTTCGAAGAGGCGAAGGAGCGCCGCGCCGAGGTGGCCGCGGACAAGAGCGATCAGCCGAGCATCCTCGTCGAAGCGCGTCGGTCGACGAAGTCGTTCCTGCTCGCCTTGGGCATCCGAATGGGAGAGAACTCCGCAGTCTACCTCGTCAAAGGCTTCATGGTCGGGTGGGTGGTCACCACGACGGGAATCGACTCCTCCATCGTCACCACCGGCATCATGATCGGCACCGTCATCGGATTCGCGACTGTGCCGTACTTCGGCAAGCTCAGTGACAAGCTGGGTCGCCGACCCGTGTTCTTGGGGTTCACTCTATTCCAGATCCTCTTCGCGATTCCGGCCATGATCCTCATCGACACGGGCAACCCGATCATCATCGCGGCCGTCTTTGCGGTCTTCGTCGGCGGGCCTCTGCCGAATCTCTACGGTGTCGAGTCGAGCTGGTTGGTCGAACTGTTCGGATCGAAGCATCGGTATACGTTCATGACCACTATCAAAGAGGTCGGATCGGTCGTCTCCGGCGGTCTGGCGCCGGTGATCGCGGCCTCGCTCGTCGCCGTGATCACCGACTCATGGTGGCCCGTTGCGATCGTTCTCATTCTGTTCGCCGGCTGCGGCCTGCTCGGTGCGCTCTTCGCGCCCGAGACCCGTGGTCGCGACCTCACGACTGAAGTCGACGCAGTGGACGAATTGCGACCGCAGCAATAGGCAAGGGCTGGGACCCCGCGGCGGGCGAGGGCCGGGACCCTGCGATACGCGACGGCCGCCCCGGTGAGGTGGACTACGACCAGCCCGCTGGGGTAGGCGACGGCCCTACTGCCGGATTGCGGTCAGTTGTTGTGGCGCGGAGGCACTCTGCCACCAGTGCTGTCGCTGCAGCTCTGCGTTGAGAGCGATGCCACAGGCTCCGTGGGGCGTCATCAGAACGGTGGGGGATCGACTTCGAGGTCGTGTTCCCAGTTCACCGTCTTGAAGACGAAGCGGTGGTCCCAGGGATCGTCGGCTCCAGCGTCTTTGGAGTCGGAAGCGTCCTCAGACTGCGCCTTGACCTCCGAGTCGCTGATGCTCGAGCCGGTGCTGGTACGAGCGCTGGGTTTGTCGAGCCCGTTCGGGTCGACGGTGATGTCGTCGATGGCGAGACCCGCGAGACGCGACCAGTTAACTGCCTTTGCATACTTGGCGTTCCCAGTCAGCTGCTTCATTGCAGCTGGGTCGGTGCCGGCGGGAAGACTGAGCTGGTGGGCAGACTTCTCCCAATTGAGGCAACGTTCAAGCCGCAGCCGCCTGTTTTCTGCCTGCTGCTCCCGATACGCCTCCGACAGTCGCCGCTGTCGGGCTTCGCGTTCCTCTCGCTGACGCCTCTCCTCGTCGCGCCGGCGCTTCTCTGAGTCGCGCTGGCGGATCGTCGACTCACCGGGCATGAGTTCGAGCACCCTTGGCGTTGGCGGGACCATCGACCAGGGCAGTTTCCACCGTTTGAGACCCAGTCGTCCCAATGCATCGAATTCGAGCGCTTGGGCCACATTGATCGGCTGGCCGGGCGCCGACACAGTAGTCGTGATCCCGTGCTTGAACTCGTAGTCGAGCTCACCGGATTTCGGCATAGTGACCCGAAGGCGACCGGCGGTCTTCAACGCATGGTGTTTCTTGCACAGAGGATGCAGGTTTCCGAACCGGGTGAGACCGCCCTTGAGCGGATTCAGGTGGAAGAACGGAACGACGTGGTCGATCTCCGACTTCTCGGCCCGACGAGAGCAGCCGGGAACGGTGCACACCGTCCACTGCTCGACCAGGGTCTTCCGAAGATCCCTGGGGACTTGGTAAGTCGTCGCTTTGGCGTCGACAGGAGTGCCGGTGCCGGGGTCGGTGAGGATCCGTTGGATGCTCTTCGAGCGGCCGGCGATAGTGCGGGCCACCTCGGCGGGTACAGGCGAGCCATCGGCAAAGGTGCCGGGCAGGTCCGAATCTTCGGTGAGGGTGAGGAAGGGAACGGCCACCACGGTGGCGGCCTGATGCGACAGCCACCACGAATTGGTGGGCATGCGCAGCTTGACGAAATACCCAACGGGTCCATCAGCGTCCTCGCCGTCGGGGGAAAACGCCGAACCGAATGACTGGTCGGCAGCAGAGCAGGCGTCGGACGACACCCCGTCGCCGCCGGCTGAACACCCGTCGGACGACTCCATTGCGTCGTCGGCTGAGCCCGAAGCAACATGCTTCGCAAAGTCGGCGACAGCGTCGTCGGAGTTCATATCCGGAATGAGCTCGCCGTCGGCGTCGAGCAGCGATGTGTCTTTGGCTGTTTGGATTCCCGTGATCGGGTCGACCGAAATGACTTTGACCTTGAGTTCCGGGACAGGCCGGATGAACAGATCGTACTCGAGCTGAGAGATGGAGCGGTCATCGCTGATCTCAACGCCCACAGGCAGATTGAACGCCGACTTGTTCTTTCCATGCACGGCCAGCGCCATGCCCTGGATTCGGTTGTAGCAGGCGAAGATCTCCGCTGAAGGCCCGCTGACGGTCAGGCAGGCCGAGCCGTCCTTGTAGCCTTCGACATCGACGCGGCGACGCTTGGTGGCGAGTTCGGTGTTGTCGACCGGCGGAACGAGCAGGGCGACCATCTTCGCCAGATCCCGGCGCAGGGTCTCGCAGGTGATATCGGTGCGCCGGGCTGCCAGGAAGATATCGAGTTTCGGAAGGAAGGCGAAAGCGACGTCGGCACACTGGCGGGCGACCACTTCGACATGGGCTTGGGTGAACTCTCCGGCGCGGACCCGGTCGGCGAAGCGCGGCAGGCCATAGAAGATCGTCATCGCGCCGGTGAGCTGACGGTAGGTACGGGCAGTGTTGGTCCCCAGCACCGTCGAGATCTCGACGAGGTCCTCAGCGTCGACATTGTCATAGACCCATTTCGAGAAGCAGATGCCCTCATCGAGCTCGGGGAACTCGGGCAGCGCCTTCGTTTCGGGCTCAGTCGCCTTGCGCAACTGTTCGCGGGCGAAGTCGGCGTCATAGAGCACAACTGTCGCGGAAGGGGAGCCGCCGGTGCTGGTCGTGTCGTCAGTGGGCGACGACGCGCCGTTGGACGAAGACGCGCCCTTGGTTGACGACGCGCCCTTGGGTGAGGACTCCGACTTCTCCGCAACGCCGAAGACGGTGTTCTCTTCGGACTCTTTGGCGCGGCGTTCGAAGGATGCGGAGATCGTTTCGCAGCGAAACGGTTCGGAACGTTCGGGCACGGGTAGTTCGAGGGCGATGAAGACCTGTTCCAACACAACTGAGGAGACTGACTCGAGGAGGGAGAAATGGGCACGGTCGGAAGCGACCGCGTTCTCGGCAAAGCGAGACATGCTTGATTCGAAGCGGATGGAGAATCGGGGCGACGGCTGTGCCACACCCGGCTCGTCTGCTTGCGCGGGAGTCGAACGGTTGGTGGTGCCCTTCATTGCGTTTTCACCTGCCTCGGACTTCGTCGTCGGGAGTGGTGCTGATTGGAAAAGCTGTTAACTCTATGTTAAGCGTTCAAACGGACATTCACAATAGAAAACAAAGAAAAGATTCGAATATTTGTCGATGAGAGATCGAAGAGGTTCTGATTACCCCATTATCTTTGCATCCGGCACTGACATGAGAGTGTTGGATTTCATCCATGCAGGTCAGGCACGGTTTCTGGATGAGTGCGGTTCCTGGGTGGGGATTGCGGTGAAGGTCTGCTGCAATTTCGGGGGAGAATACGCCTCCTCGGTACTGACCCGTCGCGGCTGCAGAATGAGTCGGCCATCGGGGGCGTGCCTCCTCGGCGACCACAACGACGACGTTCCAGCCTTGAGTCCAAAGGTCTGGAGAACATGCCACCGGAACGGCGGGACAGCCTCGGTAGGGGCCGGATTGCCGGGTGAAACGGGTCACATCATCGGTTATGATGATCGAGTTGTCGGATGCGACCCATGAGGTCGGTACTCGCCTCATGCGAGCCGTATCCGCACTGCGCGCAACCGCGTCGCCCTTCACCTAGGGTCATGTCGCGGGCCGCGTCGACGTCACCGCGCCATCCTTCACTGGTGACCAGTTCTTCGCCCAGACCATCGCCTGCGCTCAGGGTCGACCGTGTCCGCGCCGGCCGACGGCCAGACGATCACTGCCGGCTGCACCGATGATCCGATCATCGAACGGAGTGCTCGCTCGACCGAGAACTCACGAGCCCAGCAGGCTCACCAACCGCCGCCGTATCAACCACGAGGATCAACCATGACGACCACCGCCCACAACTCAGCCGCCTCCGACCAGGGCTCGAAGGGCCCGATCACCGACGCCGAGATCTTCGAGGCACACGAAGGCGGCAAGCTCTCCGCCGAGCTCACCTCACCGCTGCAGACCCAGCGCGACCTCTCGATCGCGTACACCCCGGGCGTGGCCAAGGTCTGCACCGCGATCAAGGACGAACCGCAGCTGGCGCGCACGCACACGTGGACCGGCCGACTCGTCGCGGTCATCTCTGACGGGTCGGCTGTGCTCGGACTCGGTGACATCGGTCCGGCCGCCTCGCTGCCGGTGATGGAGGGCAAGTGCGCCCTGTTCAAGTCCTTCTCCGGGCTGAATGCGATTCCGATCGTACTCGACACCAATGACACGGACGAGATCGTCGAAACCATCGTCCGCATGGCCCCGACCTTCGGAGCGATCAACCTCGAGGACATCTCCGCTCCGCGCTGCTTCGAGATCGAGGATCGGGTCAAGGAAGCCCTCGACATTCCCGTCATGCACGATGACCAGCACGGCACCGCCGTCGTCGTCCTCGCCGCGCTGACGAATGCTCTGCGCGTGGTGAAGAAGTCCTTCGAGTCCGTCCGCGTCGTCGTCTCCGGTGCCGGAGCTGCCGGTGTGGCCGTGGTGAAGATCCTCGCCGACGCTGGTGTCAACGACATCGTCGTCCTCGATTCCAAGGGCGTCGTCGAGTCCGGTCGCTCAGATCTGACCGAGACGAAGCAGTTCCTCGCCGAGTCGACGAATCCGCGCGGAATCTCCGGCGGGATCGGCGAAGCCCTCGACGGTGCCGATGCCTTCATCGGCGTCTCCGGCGGCACCATCGACGAGGCGCATCTGGAGAACATGGCCGACGACGCGATCATCTTCGCCCTGTCGAACCCCAACCCCGAGGTGGCCCCCGACGTCGCTGCCAAGTACGCCACCGTTGTGGCCACCGGGCGCAGCGACTTCCCGAACCAGATCAACAACGTCCTCGCGTTCCCCGGAATCTTCCGCGGTGCGCTCGACGCCGATGCCAATGAGATCACCGACGATATGAAGCTCGTCGCCGCTCGTGCGATCGCCGATCTCGTCGGCGATGACCTCGAGCCCGGCTACATCGTGCCCGGTGCGCTCGATTCCCGTGTCGCTCCGGCCGTCGCCGAGGCGGTCGAGAAGTCCGCGCTGGAAGCCATGGCCAAGCGCTGAGCTGAGAGCGTCGCGCTGATAGTCGCATGCGTCCGCTGGTCTCCGCTGATGTCAGCTGGTGTCCGCTGACGTCAGCTGGGGTTTGGGTGGGGCAGGGCCTGCGGGCCGGCTGCTGAATCCGAACGGTACTGAGGGGCGGGTGAAGAGAGATCTTCACCCGCCCCTCAGCTGTTGTTGCGGCCGGAGGTCGTGGCCCGCGCCGGCGCGCCGTCGTCGGTCGGCCGTCGGAGGGCTGCCGACCGACACCGGCGGCCGCGTTGCCGCTCAGTCGTCGGTGACGGTGATGGTGACGTCGATGTTCCCGCGGGTGGCGTTCGAGTATGGGCAGACCTTGTGGGCCTTGTCGGCCAGCGCCTGGGCCTCAGCCTTCTCGAGGTGCGGGAGCGTGACCTCGAGTTCGACGGCGAGCTGGAACCCGCCCTCATTGTCCTTGCCGATGCTCACGCGTGAGCCGACCGTGGAATCGTCGACGTTCGCCTTGGCCTGACCGGCCACGAGGCGCAGCGCTGAGTGATAGCAGGCCGCGTAGCCGACGGCGAAGAGCTGTTCGGGATTCGTGCCGTTGCCGCTGCCGCCCATCTCGGTCGGAGTCGCGAGATCGACATCGACCTTTCCGTCGCTCGTGCGTCCGTGGCCGTCGCGGCCTTCGCCTGTGGCCAGTGCCTCTGCTGTGTAGAGAGCCCTCATGATGTTTCCTTCCGTTGTTGGTGCATTGTCGGATCAGTGGTGATCGGTGGGGTCGGTGGTGCAGTACGGGTTCAGTGGCGCACTGTCAATGCAGATGCGCGGTGCGAGTTCAAAGGTGCGGCAGGGGGGGTCGGGGGACTCGACGGGCGCGGGTTCCGCGCGCAGGTTCCTCGTCAGTGCGCGCAGAGTCTCCAGCAGCTCGGGCATCGACGCGGGGTCGAGATTCGTGCGCTCGCCGATCCGGGCCGGTACGCATTCGGCGCGTTCTTTGGCCGCTGCGCCCTCGGCAGTGGCGCGGACGAGAACTCTGCGCGAATCCTCGGCGGAACGATGGCGAGTGACGAAGCTGAGCGATTCGAGTCGTGACAACAGAGGGGAGAGCGTGCCCGAGTCGAGCTGCAGACGCTCGCCGAGGCGCTTGACCGTCACACCCTCGTCGTTGGAGCCCTCTTCCCACAGCACGAGCATCACCAGATACTGCGGATAGGTGATGCCGAGTTCGGCAAGCAGGTCCTTGTACGACGCGGTCATCGCTCGCGACGCCGAATAGAGGGCGAAGCAGAGCTGCCTGTCGAGGTCGAGCGCGTTCATACGAAAATGATTGCACACAATTCAATTGTGCACAACTGATTTATCGAAATGCGGGTGAGCAGGGATCGCGGTGAACACAGCGGAGGGGCGGGTGAAGATCTCTCTTCGCCCGCCCCTTTGCGTGGCTTGCCGCCTGCGTGGCCGGCATCCATCACCGTTAGTGGCTTAACGCCCCAGCCCGCGGGCATCATTCACCGTTCGCGCCTTTTCCTCCCGTGGGAGCGGGACGGTGCGAGGCGCCGGGTGGGTGATGCTGTTGTTGGAGGGGGTTCTATTGCTGAGGATTCTGCGGCGGCTGCTGGCCGTTCTTCCACTGCTGAGCAGCCTCCCGCGCCGACTGGGCTGCAGAGCGAACGGACTGGCCGCGCGACTGGCCGGAACCTCCGGGGCCACCTGACCGACCGTCATGACCCGAGCCGTCGGAACCATTGGAGCCGCCCGAGCTCGGCGGGTTGGACGGCTGCGGGGGAACGCTGGCCTGCTCGGAGCGGTGGCTCGAGGTGTACCTGCTCTCGGGCGCCGTGAAGGTCGCCCCATCCTCGGCGGCGTTGGCGGCGAACAGGGCGTTGCGGATCTCCTGGCCCATCTCGCCGAGGCCGCCCGGGTTCGAGGGCATGAACAGCACGTTCGACCGGCCCTCCTGAGCGACGTTCTGCATGGTGTCGAAGTACTGGGTCATCATCAGCAGCTGCTCGGCCGTCTTGTCGATGCCCACCTCCTGCAGCTTCGCGTACTGCTCGGCGATACCCGTCGCGATCGCCTTGCGCTGAGCGGCGACACCCTCACCGTGGAGGCGCATCGCCTCGGACTCCGCCTGAGCCTGGGTGACGCGCTTGATCTTGTCCGCCTCGGCGAGCGACTGAGCGGCGACGCGGTCACGCTGTGCGGCATTGATCGAGTTCATCGAATCGCGGACCTTCGGGTCCGGGGTGATATCTGTGACCAGGCTACTGACGATCTTGAAGCCGTAGCGCTTCATCGATTCCGAGAGCCGGCCCTCGACGTTCTCCGCTATATCGTCCTTCGACTCGAACGCCGTGTCCAGAGTCAGGCCCGACAGTGCCGAACGAACGGTGTCGAAGACGTAGGAGCGGATCTGCTCCTCGGAATTCGCCAGCTTGTAGTAGGCGTCGGCGACATTGTTCTCTTCGACGACGTACTGGACGGCGACGGGAACGGTGACGAAGACGTTGTCCTTCGTCTTCGACTCGATGTTGACCTCGAGCTGCTGGACGCGCAGCGAGATCGGCCGACTCGTCGTCTCGATGAACGGCACCTTCGTGTTCAGTCCTGGCTTCGCCACCTTCTTGAACTTGCCGAATCGCTCGACGATGACGTTCTCCTGCGTCTTCACCGTGAAGAACATGCTGGTGCGCAGCTTGCCGAAAAGCAGAACGGCGATGATGAGGATGACGATGATTATGGCGAATGTGGCCACCAATCCAGTCATGGGTGCTCCAATGCGTCGTAGATTTCGGCCGCCGAACGACCGCCTGTGACTACCACCCTAGTAGCCAGGACGACATCCGCATATGCCAAGGTCGGTTGGCGTCACGGCCCAAGTGTCTCGACATCGAAGAACGACTGCCGGAACATCTGATGTCAGACGTATAATGGAGGCTCAGCGTAGAACGACCAGCAGAAGGTGATCATGGCGGAGCCGACAGAGACCGGACGGAAAGTGACGACCTCCGACAGAATCAAGGATCTCATCCTCTCCGATGGTCTGCGTCCCGGAGACCTGCTGCCGACCGAAGGCGAACTGTGCACCCGCCTCGGCGTCTCGCGGTCGAACGTCCGGGAAGCCATCCGCAAGCTCTCGACCCTCGACATCGTCGACGTCCGGCACGGTCATGGCACCTACGTCGGCGAGATGACGCTCGACGCGCTCGTCGAAGCCCTCGTCTTCCGCGGTGTGCTCAGCCCCGGCGACGACCTCGACGCACTGCGCGATGTCGTCGAAGTGCGCAAGGCCCTCGACCACGGAATGTCCGAACAGATCGTCCACGTCCTCAACGGCACGGAGAATTCCGAGCTCAAGGACCTGGTCGACGAGATGACCGCGCTCGCCGCTGACGGCAAGACCTTCCCGCAGCAGGATCGCGCCTTCCACACGGGACTGCTCGCGAAGCTCGGAAACTCGCTCGTCGGCCAACTCGTCGCTGCTTTCTGGGACGTGCACACCGCCGTCCTGCCTAAACTCAACGTCGCCGTGGCTTCCGACCTGGAACAGACTGCCCGTGCCCACGGCCTCATGCTCGAAGCGGCAGAATCCGGCGATGCCGAGGCCTTCCGAGCCGCGATCACCGCCCACTATGAGCCGATCATGCGGGCCCTCGAACAGAAGTGATTGACTGAAGGCAGAGACGCCCGCACAACCGACCGGGGCAGCGCCGAATTCAGACCGCAGTACGCCGAAGGAGACCACATGGAAGTCGTCATCGCCGACGAATACACGCTAGCGGAGCTCGCCGCCGACGCGATCGAGCGGTTGCTGCGCACCGAAACCGCACCGGTCATCGGCCTGGCCACCGGGTCGAGCCCACTGCGCATCTACGACGAGCTGACCACCCGCCACAAGAACGAGGGTCTGTCCTTCGCCCACGCGCAGGCGTTCATGCTCGACGAATACGTCGGCATCGCCGACGACCATCCGCAGCGCTATCGCAACGTCATCGACGCCGAGATCGCCACTCGAGTCGATTTCGCCGAGGGGGCCGTCCACGGTCCCGAGGGATCCGCCGATGACCTGGCGGCCGCCTCGGCGGACTATGAACGGGAGATCGCCGAGGCGGGCGGGATCGACCTGCAGATCCTCGGGATCGGCAGCGACGGTCACATCGCGTTCAACGAACCCGGATCATCCCTGGCCTCGCGGACGCGGGTGAAATCCCTGACGCACCAGACCCGGCTCGACAATGCGCGGTTCTTCGACGGCGACGTCGAGCAGGTGCCGAAACTGTGCCTGACCCAAGGGTTGGGCACGATCATGGAAGCGAAGCATCTCGTGCTCGTCGCGACCGGAGGCAACAAGGCCGAGGCAGTGCATCAGATGGTCGAAGGGCCGATCTCGGCGATGTGGCCGGCGACCGTGCTGCAGATGCACCCGCATGTCACTGTCATGCTCGATGATGCGGCGGCGTCGAGGCTGCAGCTCGGCGACTATTACCGCCACGCGTATGAGAACAAGCCGGAGTGGCAGAGCCTCTGAGCGATTTCGGCCTGGGCAGGCAACTGGCGGGGCCTCGGAGCGAGATCAACCCGGGCGGGTAGCCGGTCAGCTCATCCCGGGCCGCTTACCTGCGAACTCAGCCCGGGCAGCTGACTCGTGAACTCAGCCCTCGACGGCCTCGGTGAACCATGAGGTGATCGTCGAGGGGTGCGTGATCGCGGTGCCCACGACCACGGCGTCGGCGCCGGCTTCACGGGCGGCGGAGGCATGCAACGGGGTGTGGATGCGGCCCTCGGCGACGAGCAGCGCAGGCAGTTCCGCCGCGCGGATGGCACTGATGAGCTCGAGGTCGGGGCCTTCGGTGGCCGGTCGTTCTCCCGAGTACCCGGCCAAAGTCGTGCCGACGATGTCCGCTCCTGCATCTGCCGCTGCCTTTGCATCGTCAAGGCTGCCGCAATCGGCCATGACCAGGGCGTTCGTCTGCTCGTGGAGGCGTTCGACCGTCTCGGCCAGGCTCAGTCCGTCGGGTCGTTCCCGCCGCGTCCCATCGAGAGCGACGATGTGGGATCCAGCCAGAGCCACTGCATACGCGTGTTGAAAGGTCGGGGTGATGACGACTCCGTCTTTGCCGTCCTTCCACAGCCCGATGACCGGGACGTCGACGGCCGAGCGGGTTGCCTGAATGTCGCCGAGACCTTGCACTCGTACGGCAGATGCTCCTCCGCTGACCGCCGAGGCCGCCACCTGCGCCATCGTCCTCGGATCGCGCATCGGCTCGCCCGGATAGGCCTGAGCGGAGACGATGAGCCGTCCCCGCAGCGCCTCGAGGATCTCGGTCTTCGACAGCATCAGTGAGTCTCCTTCTTCTGGCGGTTCTCCTCGCCGTTCGGCGAGTTCGTCAGTGTGTTGGTTTGACAGGAGGGAAGCGTCTCAGTGCTTCTGGCCAGGCGCGTCATTCCAGAGGCCGGCAGCGCCGATGAGCGCGGCGTCCTGCCCCAATTCTGCCTTCACCAGCCGGGTTCCGGAGGTGGCGGGGATGAGTTCCGCGGCGAAAGCCTCGCGCAGAGGTGCCCACCAGGTCTCGTCCATATCGGCGAGTCCGCCGCCGATGACGACGACCTCGGGGGAGAGCACGTTGACGATCCCACCGAGTGCCGAGCCGAGGGCACGCGCCCCGATGTCGAAGGCGCGAAGCGCCAATGCATCCCCCGCCGAGGCGGCCGCCGCCAATTCTCGGGTGTTCGCCGGGACCGGCGCGGGCGTGAAAGTTGGGGTGAAGGAGTCGCACGGTTTCGCTGAGGCGGGGCTTGAGACGGGAGACTGCCCTTGTGCCGCACGTTCCGATTGCCCGTGGCCGGGCTCGGTCGATCCTTCGACCAAACGCCGGTAAGTCTCGAGAATAGCCGGACCCGAAGCGATGGCTTCGACGTGGCCGTTGCCGCCGCAGGGGCAGTCCAGTCCGGCCGCTGCTGCAGAAGGTACGTGTCCGATATGCCCGGCGGCCGAATTCCGGCCCGTGAGCAAGCGGCCACCACTGATGAACCCGCCACCGATACCGGTGCCTGCCGCGACGAGCAGCGAACTTTGCGTACCGGTGGAGGCTCCGGCAGCCGCCTCGCCGAGGGTATGAGCGTGCACATCGTTGACGGCGCGCACGGGTAGGCCGGTGCGGGCGGTGAGTTCGGAGACCACGTCTGTTCCGGCCCACCCGGGCAGGGAATCCGTCGCCGAGACCACGGCCCCCGTCGTCGTGTCGATGACCCCGGCCGCGCCGACGCCGATCCGCCACGCGAAATCGGAATGCGATCCGGCCTCGCCGAGACCGGCGGGCTCGCCGCTAACGGCCGACTCAAGGCTGGTGCCAACGGCAACCCCGCCACCGGGGTCGGACCCACCCGAGCCGGACTCGGCGCCACGCGAACCCGACGTCTCCACGATGACGGCGGCGGCCACCTCGGCGATTGTGTCGAGTACCGCCTGGGCACCTGCGATCGCGGGCGTCGGCACGCTGCGCACGTGCGCAAGTTCGCCGTCGATGACGGAACCGGCACGGATCTTCGTGCCTCCGACATCGACGGCGACGGTGGCGGGCAGGGTCACAGCAGTCCTGCGGCGGCGACGATTTCGCGGACGCGCTCGGCCTCGTAGGCGTTGAGCGCTTCCATCGGCTCGGCCATCCGGTTCGAACCGATGACGCCCATGAGCTGCAGGGCGGTCTTGAACCCGCCGAGGCCGGCCGCACCAGCGGACACGCGACCCGGGGTCGCGGCTCCGGTGATGTCGAACAGCGCCGCCACACGGTCCTGCTCGGCAGCTGCGGCCTGCCAGTCGCCGGCCTTCGCCGCATCATAGATGCGCACATATCCGGCAGGGTCGACATTGCCGAGCCCGGGGACGATGCCCGCCGCGCCGCCGAGCATCGCACCGTCGGTGACCACCTCGTGGCCGGTGAAGACGGCGAAGTCGGGCAGGTGCTTCGTTGCGAGGAGCAGCCGGCGGAAGCCGACATCATCACCGGAGGAATCCTTGACTCCGGCGATGACGCCCTCCTCGGCGAGGCGGACGAGGACGTCGAGCGGCATCTTCATATGCGTGCGCACGGGCACGTCATAGGCGAACAGGGGCACGCTGATATGGGCGGCGACGGCGCGGAGGTGGCGCTCCACCTCGGCGGCATCGGACAGAGCATAGAACGGCGTGGTCACGACGGCTGCGTCACCGCCGATGGCCAGCAGGCGGTCGGCCTCTTCGAGGACCCGGGTCGTCGTCTGCTCGCTGATGCCCACGAGGACGGGCACCCGGCCGGCGGCGGCCTCGATCGCGGTCTCGAGGACGAGGTCACGCTCGGCGTTCGTCAGGTACGGGACCTCGCCGGAGGACCCGAGCACGAAGATTCCGTGTACACCGCCGGCGACGAGGTGGTCGACGAGGGCGGCCAGCCCGGCGCGGTCGACCTCACCGTCGGAGGTTCGCGGGGTCAGCAGCGGCGGGATGATTCCGTGGAAGTCAGTCATGGTCGTGTCCTTACTTGTCGTTCTTGCTGTTGCTCGCCGAGGTGGCCCCGGGGTCGGCCGGAGCCGATCCGTTCGGCGGGGCAGAGTCGGCGGAGACCGCGGGGGAGGAGGCCACGGATGCGGCGGGCTCCCGGGCAGGTTCGGTGGGGACTCGGCGAGTGTAGGCCGAGCGCTTTCCGTAGATCGTCAGCGGCAGCACATCGTGGTCGCTGCGGCCGGTCTGCATCGCTCCGGTGAGCAGAGAGATGAGGTAGCCGAAGACCATGGCGGCGATGAACGCGACCGCGGAGACGGCGAACGGTGTGAGCCCGGCCTGTTCCTGGACGATCCAGGCCAGTGCGGCACCGAGCAGGAGGCCGGCGAGCACTCCCGAGGTGTTCGCCCGCTTCGTGAAGATGCCGAGTGCGAAGACGCCGGCCAGCGGGACACCGAAGAGTCCGGTGATCGAGAGGAACAGGTCCCAGGTTTGGGCCTGATCGGTCGCCGCGAGGTAGAGCGCAACCCCGACGGACAGGACACCGACGATGACGATGACGGCACGGGAGAAGCCGACTCCGGTGCGAGGCTGGCCATCCTTGGGCGGAAAGAAGCGGTCGCGGATGTCGACGGTCACGCAGGCCGAGATCGAGTTGAGGCTCGAGGAGATCGTCGACTGTGCGGCGGCGAAGATCGCGGCGATGAGCAGACCCGAGATGCCGGCCGGCAGGGCAGTGACCGCGAAGTAGGGCACGAGCGCCGAGGTGTTGAAGCCCTCCGGCAGAGCCTCCGAGTGCTGGTAGAAGCTGTAGAGCACGGTGCCGATGCCGTAGAACAGCGGGATCGTCAGCAGGGCGAGGAAGCCGTTGACGATGAGCGAACGGGCCGTCGACTTCGGCGAATCCGTGGTCTGGTAGCGCTGGACGACGTCCTGGCTGGCCGTGTACTGATGCAGGTTGTTGAAGACCGAACCGAGGAAGACGATCGGGATGGCCGCTGCGGCTCCGCCGAACTTCCAGTTGTCGGCGGAGATGAACTTGTCATCGGCCGCAGCGTCGGCGGCGACCGTGCCGAGCCCTCCGTCGATGGCCATGACGCCGAAGACGAGGATGACCGCCGCGCCGACGAGGAGGATGATGCCCTGAACGACATCGGACCAGATGACGCCTTCGATGCCGCCGAGGAAGGTGTAGACGACCGAGAGCACGCCGACGGCTCCGGCGACGAGCGCCGGGTTGATGTCGGTGACCGAGCTGATGGCCAGTGTCGGCAGGTAGATGACGATGGCGACGCGGCCGATGTGGAAGAGGACGAAGAGGACGGAGCCGAGCACGCGGATGCTCGGGCCGAAGCGCTCCTCGAGGTACTCATATGCCGTGGTGACGTCGAGCTTGCGGAAGAAGGGGATGTAGAAGATCACGAGCAGGGGGACGATCGCGAAGATCGCGATGTTGCCGGCCGCATAGGACCAGTCGCTGAGGAAGGCCTGCTCGGGCGTGGACATGTACGTGATCGCCGACAGCGTCGTCGCGTAGATGGAGAAGCCCGCCGCCCAGGCCGGGATCCGCCCGCTGGCCTTGAAGAACTCCTCTGTTCCGCCGCTGGCTCGCCTGGTGAACCAGACTCCGATGCCGAGGGTGGCCAAGAGGTAGATGATGATCACGGCCCAGTTGAGGCCGCCGAGTCCCGGAGCGTCCATGCTCCCTCCTCACGTGGATGAACGTAGGGGACCGGCGCGGGCGTGAGTGCGAGCGGAAGTCCCATCTGACATAGAAGACCAACACGTAAGACGTATGATGTCCTATGTTGTGAATGTACGGGAATGTGCGGCACGGCACAACCCGGCAGGCGGCGGATGTGCTATCCGCGCAGGTGAGGGCGGGTAGATCGTGAGGGGCCTGCGACATTCGGACGCCCCTTATTGAACACTCTTTCAGTTTCCAATACATTCGGTGAAATACGATGACGTGCAGCAGTCGTGCTGTGAGCCGCTTCCATGGCCGAATACGAGGAGACACGGTGCCCGACCAGCAGCCACTTGACGGAGTCACGGTGATCAGTCTCGCCGTGAACCTGCCCGGCCCTTTGGCCGCCGCCCGATTGAGCGCACTCGGAGCCGAAGTCATCAAGATCGAACCATTGACCGGTGACCCTCTCGATGCCGCTGTGCCCGAATACTACCGAGAACTGACCGTCGGCCAGGACATCCGCAGAATCGACCTCAAGGATCCCGCCGGCGAGGCAGAGCTCGAGGCCCTCGCCGCCGATGCCCAGGTGCTGCTGACGGCGATGAGACCGCGAGCCGCCGCTGCTCTCGGCCTGCCCGAGTTCGTCGAACAGCACGGACTCGTCCATGTCGAGATCGTCGGCTTCGCCGGTGACCGCGCCGATGTGCCCGGTCACGACCTCACCTATCAGGCGGCACATTCCACACTCGTGCCCGGAACGATGCCGACCGTGCCTGTCGCCGACGTCCTCGGCGGCGAACACGCCGCCCTCGAGGCGCTCGCCGGTCTGCGCCAGAAGGAGCAGCTGGGTGCCGCCGGCGGCATCGTCAAGCGGATCGTCCTCGATGATGCTGCCGCATGGGCGGCAGGACCGGCACGGCACGGTCTCAGCTCACCCGGGGGCCACCTCGGCGGGGGATCACCGTTCTACCGGACCTACCCGACCTCCGATGGGCACGTGGCCGTCGCTTGCCTCGAGCCCCATTTCGCGAAGGCGCTGGCGGCGCACATCGGCACCGAGGAGGCCGTGCTCGAGAGCACGTTCGCCGGGAAACCGACCGCGCACTGGGTGGAATTCGCCGCAGAGCACGACCTGCCCATCGAGGCGGTCCGGGCGGGCTGACCGCCTCGGCGAGCATGTGAGCTCGGCGCCCACTTCATGTGACGTAGTTGTGACTGAAAATGACTTGTCGAGTCTCAATCGTGATGATTTACTGAGCTCAACCTGAACCGGGAACGACGATACTTCTGCCGCTGAGCACTTCCCACTGATGCATTGTGACCTATGAGCGCGATTACCCCAGGATAGTCCTATTTCGCGAACATTCTATTCATCTCACCTGGGGGATCATTATGATTGCCATCAGCAAGCGTGCCGTGATCGGCATACTGCTCGCACTAGCACTCGTTGCAGGAATGACGGGACTTTCCGTCGTCTCGGCCACGGTCGAAGCTGCTCCGGCGGCAGCGAAGACATCGAAAGCTCCGATGAGACAATCCGCGTGGAACTGTTACAAGAAGTACTCGAAGGCATGCATAACTCGGTTCGGCTACAGCGGAAAGTCAACATGGGGATATCCGAAGGACAAATACGGCAACAATTGCACTAACTATGCGGCATTCAGGCTATCGAAAGATAAGAAGAAGAACCCGGGCAACCTCGGCAATGCAAACCAATGGGCTGCGGCTGCGAAGAAGAAGGGGCTGAAGGTCAGCAAGACTCCGACGGTCGGATCGATCGCGCAGTGGAACGGCCCCGGTTACGGACACGTCGCTTATGTCGATTGGGTCAGTGCCGACGGTAAGACCGTCTATGTTTCGGAATCAGGCTACGGTGTCAAAGGACTCGCCAGTATGTCTGGCCGTTCAGTGCTTCGCAAAGGCAAGAAGAACATCGGTCCTGATGCTCACCTCGGTTGGCCCTCAAACTTCATCACCTTCAAGAAGGCTTCGTCGAAGCCCGCGCCGCCCAAGGCCGTGACCGGGAAGGTGATGGTCAAGACCCAGAAGATGTCGAAGGCGACACTGAAGTCGACACAGAAGGGCTGGTACGCGAAGGGCAGCAAGCTGACTCTCAAGTGCTATGTCCGCGGCCAGAAGGTCAAGGGCTATTACAGCGCTTCGTTCAAGGGCGGCTGGGATGACCTCTGGTACAAGATCTCTGACGGCTACTACGCCGCCGATGTTGACCTCAACACCGGGTCGAACAAACCGGTGACGAAGAAGTGCTGAAGGTCAGGCATTGACGCGCTGACGGAGGTGGGGCCCGGTGCATGCAGGGCCCCACCTGTATGCCCCCTCAAGACCGAGCATTCGCGCGTGTGGGAAGATTGAGGGCGTGTCGAAAGTACTTGAGATCCTGACCCCGGAGGGCCTTCCGCCGCTTAACGAGAAGCCCGGAGTCTCCTTCATCATGCCGGTCCTCAACGAGGCCGAGCACATCGAACAGGCGATCACCACGATCCTCGCGCAGGAGTATGACGGAGACAAGGAGATCGTCCTCGCCCTCGGCCCCTCGACCGACGATACGAACGCCATCATCGAAACGATGGCCGCCCGCGACCCGCGGATCCAGACTGTCGACAATCCGCAGGCCGCGACCCCGATCGGACTCAACCTCGCTATCGCCGCGACCCGCCACCCGGTGATCATCCGCGTCGACGCGCACTCCGGGCTCGGCGCCGACTACACTCGGCAGGCCATCGACACCCTGCGTGAGACGAAGGCCGCGAACTGCGGCGGACTCATGCTCGCCCGTGGCAAGACCTCCTTCCAGAAGGCCGTGGCGCGGGCATACATGTCCCCGGTCGGCCTCGGCGGTCCCGCCTACCACTCCGGCGACGAGGCGCAGGAAGCCGAATCGGCCTACCTCGGCGTCTACCGTCGGGAAGTGTTCGACCACCTCGGCGGATTCGACGAAGGCATCAAACGCGGTCAGGACTGGGAACTCAACCTGCGCATCCGCTCCGCCGGCGGCCGCATCTGGTTCAACCCGGACATGGAAGTCACGTACTGGCCGCGCGGCACGTGGTCGAAGATCGCGCAGCAGTTCTGGGCCACCGGAATCTGGCGGGCCGAACTCATCCGCCGTTACGGATCGCAGAACTCCATCCGCTACTTCGCCCCGCCGCTGCTCGTGCTCGGCATGAGTGCGGCCGTGATCGAGACCCTGCTCCAGCTGTCAGGATCGACGAAGCGGTGGCCGAAGTTCCTCCGCCGCTTCACCTCGCTGATCCACGTGCCCAGCTTCGGCTACATCGCCGGAATCCTGGCGACCGCCTCGGCGGCGAAGGACTGCGGACGACGCGAGCGATTCTGGTTCGGCATCGTCCTGCCGACCATGCACCTGTGCTGGGGCGCCGGGTTCCTCCGGGGACTCGTCACCGGAGCCGGAACGACGAAGGATGGCAGTCGATGAGCAAGAAGAAGCCGAGCCGGGCCCACCGGGACCGATACGGCCGCGGCACCACTGATCCGCTGCCGAGCGTCGATCCCGAATCCCGCGAGCGGATTCCCGTGCCCGAGCGTCCCGCGCCGAAGAAATTCAACGCACCCCTGTGGGCCGGCGCCATCGTTGTCCTCCTCGTCGCGGGTGTGTTCGCGATGAACATCTTCGGTTCCGACGACCAACTGACGGTCGATTCGCTCAACCCACCGGCCGTGGGCGCCCTCGACGGCGGATCCTCGGTGTACCCGGCGAACTCGAAGCTCGCCTTCACCGAGAACGTGAAGTTCGGCTACCTGCCCGCGCCCACTCTGTCGGCGTTGGGCGACGGCACGATCGTCGCCGCGAACCCGGAGACCGCGGCCGAGGACATGGGCCTGAAGAAGTCCCTCGACGAGCTCGACTCCGCGGAATTCCTCGACCAGACCATCAAACCGGCCCGCAAGAACACGAGCCCCAGTGAGCCCATGACCTGGGATCAGATCGTCGACGAGTTCGGCGGGGACACAGTATTCCTGCCCGCCATCGATTCCGCCGAGGTGGCCACCCCGGCATTGAAGACCATCACCGAGGCGGGGCTCGAGGACTCGACGCTCGTGCGCACCGATGACGCCGAGGTGGCCCGCGCCGCCGCCGATGCCGGCGTTGGCGCCATGTTCACCGGAGACGTGACAGCTACCGGGAACGAGTCGCTGTCCAGCGACGGGTACACGGCCTTGGCTGTCGAGGCCGATGCCGCAGAGAAATGGACCGGAGTCGACCTGGCCGTCTGGGCCACCGGAGTCAAGGACAAGAAGCAGCTCGAGAGCCTCGCCGACGCCGGGGTCACCGGCGCGCTGAGCGAGAACCCGTACAAGATCCTGCCGTCCGAAGTGAAGACCGACTAAGAAGGAGACGCAATGACTCAGCCCATCGGCAACCCATCGCATATCGGGAATCTGAATGCCAGCCAGCTCGGCCCGCAGCCGACCTACCTGCCCGATGATCACCCCGACGTCGACGCTCGCAAGCGCATCGACGCAGGTGAAGAGCCCATCGACGTCGCCGCGGCACTGCCGGCTTCCTCCCTGGCCTGGGCGGAACTCGCGGATGAAGCGCACAAGGAGGGCCGCCTCGTCGACGCCTATGCCTACGCCCGCGTCGGCTACCACCGCGGACTCGACGCCCTGCGTGCCGCCGGATGGCGCGGCGCCGGACCGATCCCGTACTCGCACGAAGTCAACCGCGGATTCCTCCGCGCGCTTTACGCCCTCGGCCGTGCCGCCGGCGCGATCGGTGAAGGTGAGGAAGCCGCCCGCATCGAAGAGTTCCTGCACTCGTCAGATCCGACGGCAGTGGAGGCCATCGGCCGCGGGGAGTAGACCCGCCGCAGCTTTTTCGGACACATCGGCCTCCGTAGTGCGTGAGCAAACGCACCTCGGAGGCCGATTGTGCTTGTCGGCAGGGCGGCGTAGAACTATATGAATGGGTAATGTTTCCGAGACAGTCATGACGGCAGAGCAGCGCAAGATCCTGGCGGTGATGCTCGTCCCGATGTTCATGTCGCTCCTGAGCGTCTCGATCGTCAATGTCATCCTTCCCGACATGCAGCGCTCGATCGGGGCCTCGAACTCGGCGATCCAATGGGTGCTCTCGGGCTATACGCTCGCCTTCGGCGTGCTCCTCGTCGCCGCCGGCCGAGCCGGAGACCTCTTCGGACGTGGTCGGCTCTTCGTCATCGGCGTCAGTGTCTTCGCCCTCGGCTCCCTCATCTCGGGTCTGTCCCCGGACCCGCTCGTGCTCAACGTCGCCCGTGTCGTCATGGGCCTCGGCTCCGGCCTGCTCAGCCCCCAGGGGGTGGGGATGCTCCAGCAGTACTTCCACGGCAAGGTGCGCGGTCGCGCCTACGGGATGTTCGGCACGATCGTCGGCGTCTCCGTGGGCATCGGCCCCGTGCTCGGCGGCGGACTCATCGCTGTTCTCGGCGACGAGTGGGGCTGGCGTTCGGCGTTCCTCATCAACGTGCCGATCGCCCTGGCCGCAATCATCCTCGGCCGTTTCTGGCTGCCGAAGAGCGCCTGGATCGGCACCGGCACCGAGTCCGATTCGGATGGCCGACGCCGCGCCGACTTCGATCCGGTCGGGCTCGTTCTGCTCGGCGTGGGCACGTTGCTGGTCATGCTGCCCTTCCTCGAGCGCAGCGCAGGTGCTTGGATTTATGCCCTCGTCCCGGTCGGCGTCGCCGTCGTCTGGCTGTGGGTGCGGTGGGAGAACCGATACTCCCGCCGAGGCGGATCACCGATGGTCGACATGCAGCTGTTCCGGACGCGCAGCTTCGCCTACGGGGCGTCGCTGACGTCCATGTATTTCGTCGGTATGCCCGGCATCTGGGTCATCGTGGCGCTCTATCTGCAGAACGGTCTCGGATTCCCCGCCCTCCACGCGGGCCTCGTCGGTCTGCCCTCGGCGCTGCTCTCGGCGATCGCAGCACAGGCGGCCGGCCGTGTCGTGCTCACCTTCGGCCGGAAGATGGTCGTCCTCGGGGTCGCAATCGGTCTGACCGGGGTCGTCGCCTCGGCGCTCCTCGTGCTGGCGCATGAGGCCTGGGGGATCAGCATCTGGTGGCTGCTCCTCACTCTCGGGGTCACCGGCCTCGGGCAGGGCATGGCGATCAGCCCGAATCAGACGCTCACTCTGGCTGAGGTGCCCGTCGAGTATGCGGGCAGCTCGGGCGGTGTGATGCAGACCGGGCAGCGGGTGGGCACGGCCATCGGCATCGCAATCGTCACCGCCGTGTTCTTCGTCGTCCAGCCGATGGCCGGCTACGGCGCCGCCATCGTGGCGGGCTTCGGGTTCATTGCGCTCGTCATCGTCTTCGCCGGAATCATCGGACTGGTCGATCTTGCCCGCGGTCGGGCTAAGGCCCGGCAGGAAGGGCAGCCGGTCAGGAGCTGAGGCCGGTCTTGCGCAGGGGAGTGCCTCGCCCGACCGTTTCGGTCACGTCTGGGCGGAGGCGACTCGGCCGGGTCAGTCGCGAGATTCAGTGGCGGTTGCCTCGGCGCGTTCGATGTCCTGGGCGGCGAACACGGCGTCGAGGAGGCCGGGGAAGCGGGCATCGAGATCGTCCTTGCGCAGGGTATTCATGATCTTCGTGCCCTCATATTCCTGTCGGATCACGCCGGCTTCGCGCAGAGTGCGGAAGTGGTAGGTCGCCGTGGACTTCGACACCGGCAACTCAAAGGTCGCGCACGCATGATCGCCGAATGCGTCGTTGAGCTTGCAGGCGACGGTGCGGCGGACCGGGTCGGCGAGGGCGGCCAGGACGGTGTCGAGTCTCATCTCGTCCCTGCTGGGGTGGTCGAGTGTGCGCATCTGGATCCTCCCATCTCGCCATCGCGTCGATCAGCGTCGGTGGATGTCATCTGAACAGCCACCGATCACAGGTAGCGCCGCATCCCTTCATTGTACGAAATATTTGGTAGTACGAAATTCATCGTAGTAGAGTGCGAACCCGAAGTACGAAGAATCTCATACTTCTGGACGATCATTCTCGACGAGATCACGAGGTCTTATGTCTCATCTCCTGTTCGAACCGCTCACCCTGCGCGGACTCACGTTCCGCAACCGCATCTGGGTTCCGCCCATGTGCCAGTACTCCGTTGAGAATCTCGACGGCGTTCCCGCACCATGGCACACCGTCCACTACGGCGCGATGGCCAGGGGAGGTGCGGGAGCCGTCATCGTCGAAGCCACCGGCGTCACTCCGGAGGGGCGGATCTCGGCGAAGGACCTGGGGCTGTGGAACGACGCGCAGCGCGACGCCTTCGCCCCCATCGTCGACTTCCTTCACTCGCAGGGAGCGGCCGCCGGCATCCAGCTCGGCCACGCGGGCCGCAAGGCCTCGACATATCCCGAGTGGGGGACCGACGGCGATGGCAGCGTCCCGGTCGAGCAGGGCGGTTGGCAGACCGTGGCTCCGTCTGCGTTGGCCTTCGAGGGTCTTGCCGAACCCCGGGCTCTGACTGAGACGGAGATCGCCGAGGTGGTCGCGGCCTTCCGGTCCTCGGCCCGTCGGGCGATCGAGGCCGGGTTCGACTTCGTCGAGATCCATGGTGCACACGGGTACCTCCTCCATGAGTTCCTGTCGCCCCTGAGCAATACGCGCACCGACTCCTACGGCGGAACTTTGGAGAACCGGGCCCGACTGCTGCTCGAGATCGTCGATGCCACCCGCGCCGAGGTGGGCGACGACGTTCCCGTGTTCGTGCGCCTGTCCGCAACGGACTGGACCGACGGTGGGCTCACACTCGACGACACCGTCCACGTCGCCGGATGGCTCAAGGAACACGGCGTCGACCTCATCGACGTCTCCTCCGGCGGCAATGTGATGGCGTCGATTCCCGTCGGTCCCGGCTACCAGACGACCCTGGCCGCCGGAGTGCGCCAGGGATCGGGGCTGCCGACCGCGGCCGTCGGCCTCATCAGCGAACCGTTCCAGGGCGAGCACATACTGGCCACCGGCCAGGCCGATGCGATCCTCGCGGGCCGTGAGCATCTGCGCGACCCGAACTTCACGCTGCGCGCCGCCGACGCACTGCGCTTCGACATCGACTACCGCCCGGCTCAGTACCACCGCGCGTATAAGTGAGCTGAGCTCAATTCGCTGGAGCGGCTCGGCGCTCATGCGCTGACGGCCCAGTTGAAGTCGCACAGCACATGTTCAAATGTGTGTTCTTCGACTTCAACTGGGCCGTTCGGCGTCTGCGCGGACAGCGCCTTGCCGAAGGTGAGCGTGTGGAGATGTGGCTGAGTCCAGAACGGTCTGTCGCAGCTAAGCCAGGCCGCCGAGCCACATTCCGATCGCCGCGGTCGCCGTGGCGAAGACGAGGGTGCCAAGCCCGTTGACCAGGCCGGCGACCCAGCGACGTTCCTGGAGAAGCCGAACAGTCTCGAAGCTCGCCGTCGAAAAAGTCGTATAGCCACCGAGGAATCCCGTGCCGAGCACCAGGTGCCAGGCTTCCGGCAGCAGATTCGCACCGGCCAGTCCGGTCAGCAGTCCGAGCACGAGTGATCCCGAGACATTGATGATGATCGTCCCCCACGGCAGGGCCGTGCTCATGCGGGACTTGATGAGTCCGTCGAGCAGCATTCGTGATGAGGCGCCGAGCCCGCCGGCGGCGGCAAGGGCGATGAAGACCAGCGGCGTCATCGGGCACCTCCTCGACGCAGCGTCGTCGCCGTGGCGATGCCGGCGAACGTGGCGAGACCGCCGATGAGTACCGTTCCCACCGCGTAGGCAAGACCGATGCCGGGGTTGCTCGCACCGCCCGGATCCGCGCCGAGGAGGCCCGCCGTATCCGCGGCCAGTGCGCTGTACGTGGTGAATCCGCCCATGAAACCGGTGCCGACCAGGACCCGCGTTCGGCGACGCCACCCGTCATCTGGACCGCTGCGCGCCAGGGAATCCAACAGCAGGCCGAGCAGGAACGCCCCGAGGATGTTGACCGTGAGGATCGCCCACGGCACACCGCCGAGGGGCGGCAGGCTCAGGCTGATCGCCTCGCGTGCCGCGGTTCCGAGTACGCCGCCGATGAACGCGAGCCCCAGATAGGACAGGCGCAGATGGACCGGCCGGGTCACTGCCCGGCCTCGCCGGTCAGAGGTTCAGCAGCGGGGGAGGCGCCTGGTCTCGGCGACGTTGCAGGAGCTTCGGGGGCATCCATGCCGTCGGCGCCTGCTGCCAGCGGAACGACGACGAGCGGGCGATGCTGGCGCCTTGACAGTTGGATCGCGACCGAACCGTTGAAGAACTCATGCAATGAGCCGCGGACACCTGCGCGACGGACGCCGAGGATGATCATGCGGGCATCGAGCGCCTCGGCGAGCCGGTCGAGTTCCTGCGCCGGCGACCCCGCCAGTGCGCGGGTCGACCAGGCCACATGTGTCCCTGCCAGGGCGGCAGCGATGCGGTGCTCGAGTTCTGGGGCGAACTCGGTGGCTGCCTCGTCGGTGGTGTCCGGATCGATGGGCATCGAGAGCACGGAGCCGTCGGGACGAGTCTCAACGGTGCAGCGGGAGTCGTCGACGTGGGCGCAGACGAGCTCGGTGTCGAAATGGGCGGCGTAGTCCGCGGCGGCGGCGATCACCTCGGCGGGCTGATCGGGGACGACGCCGAGGATGATGCGGGCGCGCGGTGGACCGTCATGTTTCGGATCGCGATGTCTCGGATCGGGGCTGGCGGTCATGGTCTCTCCTACCTTTCGGGCATGCTGAAGCCGGTCGAGGTAGGGACTGTTGTCGTCTGCGGAGTCTCGAGCTTCTGCACGAGTCCCGCGCCGAGGTTGGGTACGGCGAGCCCCACCGCCGTGCCGTGCCGCGCAGGCGCGACACCAATATTGTGCCACAGGGTCGCAGCGAAAAGGCCGTCGGATGGCCGGCATCCGAAGATGGCCGGCATCCGACGGCCCTTTCGCTGGGGTGTCAGCGCTCGCTGGGCCTCAGCCTTCGCGGATCGTCATCCGGCTCAGTTTGTCGCCGTCGATGATGAAGGCGAATGATGATCGACCGTTGGCATGCGTCGAACGCCAATCGCCGACGACGATGACGTCGTTTCCGTCGACGGTGACCTCCTCTGGCGTGAGGATGCCGGTTGCGCCGATGAACTCCTTGTCGCTCCACGCCTTGATGGCCTCTCGGCCCTGGAACTCGCGGCCCCAGTCATCCACGACGCCGTCAGAGGTGAATGCGTCGAGGAAACCCTGGTCATCGTGAGCGTTGACGGTGTCGATGAAGCCGGCGACGGGTTCGGGAATCTGCAGATCTGACATGTGTGCTCCTGTGGTTTTGAGAGGTGGTTGTCGGATGGGTGCTCAGAGGACGGAAGTGTCGGGTCTGCCTCAGCGAGTGGTGTAGCCGCCGTTGGCGAAGATCGTCTGGCCGGTGATCCAGCTGCCTTCCGTGGCGAGGAATCGCACGATCGGTGCGATGTCCTCGATCCGGGTCAGACGGTTGCCCATGCCCTGCGATTTGTGGAACTCCACTCGTTCCGGAGTCTCCTGACCGTAGAAGAAGGGAGTGTCCATGGGCCCGGGTGCGATGGCGGTGACGGAGATGCCGCGGTCGGCATATTCCTTCGCTGCGGCTCGGGTGAAGTGCTCGACCGGGCTCTTGCCGCCGGCATAGGTCGAATAGCCGTCGGTGAACGCGGCGAGCAGGGCAGTGACGATGGTGACGATCTTCCCATTGTCGGCAAGGTGTCTGCCTGCTTCCTTGATGAAGAAGTACGCGGCCTTCGCGTTGATGTCGAACATCGCGTCGTACTCGTCCTCGGTGGTCTCCGCAATGGGCTTGCGCAGAACCTTGCCAGTCGTGTTCACCGCGATATCGATGGACCCCAGTGCCGAGACGGCATCGGCGAAGAGCTTCTCGACAGTGGCGGGTTTGGTGAGATCTCCGGTGAGCAGGACGCCCTTCGAGCCGCTGGATTCGACGGCTGCGAGTGTCTCTTCAGCTTCCGGGCGCGTTGACTCCGAGTTGTAGTGGATGGCGACATCGGCTCCGGCTGCTGCGGTCTGCCGGGCGATGAGTCCGCCGAGGTTCTTCCCGCCCCCGGCGATGAGGACGGTCTTGCCTTGAAGGGTCTGTTCGGTCATGGTCTCAATCTCCATATCGTTGTTACATCGAACTATAACTACGGTACACTATAATATAGCGATATGACAGAAGTTGAGGCAACGGATACACGGACTCGGCTGCTCGAGGCGGCCGCTGACCTCATCGCCGCTGCGCCCGGCGAGGACTTCTCACTGCGGGCGGTCTGCGACGCGGCGGGGGTCAAGATGCCCACTCTGTACCATTTCTTCGGCAATAAGCAGGGGCTGATCGAGGCCGTCGTCGAGCGTGGCTTCGACATGTATCTGTCGGCCAAATCCTCGACCGAATCCAGTGGCGACCCGATTCAGGATCTGCGTCTGGGCTGGGATGCTCACGTCGCCTTCGGACTGGAGAATCCGGGTTTCTACACCCTCATGTACGGCAAGGTCAGACCCGGCTATTCACCCGAGGCACAGTCGAAGCCGAGCGAGATTCTGCGCGGTCTGACGCTCAAAGCGGAACAGGTCGGACGGCTCGTCGTCGGCCACGAGCAGGCGGCAGCTCATGTGCTCGCCACGAATATCGGCGTCACCCTGCGGCTGATCATTCAAGGCAGGAACGATCCCGAACTTTCAGCAGGCGTCCGCGAAGGCGTCCTCGCCGCCATCACCGGAACAGGACAGAGCGAACCGGGCGACGGTCGTCTGGGTCATGCTGTCATCGAACGTGCTGCGGCGAATCCGGACATCCTGGGCGAAACGGAGACTCAGCTCCTCATCCAATGGATCGGCCGCCTCGGCGAGGTCTGAAAACGGTCGCCGAACGGGCAGCCGCGCCCGCCTGTTCGGCCGAGGCGGGGCCGTCGGTGCGGGAGCGCTCGGACGTCGTGGTCGAGCGAGGTCGGGGCCGCCTCGGCGAAGGTGTCGTCCTGGTGATCAGCGCTCTGCGCGGTAGCGGTCGACGGCAAGGCGGAGGCGCTGCAGGCCATCGTCGATGCGGTCTGGAGCCGCCGAGGCGAAGCACAGGCGCAGCGCATTCGAGAAGTTCCCGGCCGGCGAGAACGCGGGACCAGGGATGTAGGCCACACCCTCCTCGAGTGCGGTGGTCAGGAGGTCTTCGGTGTTGATGGATTCGTCCTCGAAGGTCACCCACAGGAAGAATCCGCCGTCGGGATCGGTGGCTCGGATCTCTCCGGGGAAGAGCCTCTCCAGTCCTTCTGACATCGCAGTCTTCCGCTCGCGGTAGGCCGCGCGCAGGGCCTCGACATGGGAGTCGGCGCCGCCTTCGGCCAGCCACTGGGCGATGAGGTGTTGGTTGGGAACGGGGGCGCAGGAGTCCATCGTCTGTTTGGCATTGACGGCGAGCTCGCGGACCTCGGGATCGACGTCGATCCAGCCGACCCGCAGACCCGGGGCGACGAATTTCGAGAACGTGCGTACCCCGAAGATGAGGGGATCGTTCGGGCTGAGGTCGCTCAGCGCCGGCAGGGACTGACCTTCGAAGCGGAGCATTCCGTACGGATTGTCCTCGATGATCACCGACCGGTGGCGGTGGGCGAACTCGAGCAGGCGCTCGCGACGCGGCAGCGACATCGTCACTCCGGCCGGGTTCTGGAAGGTCGGGACGGTGTAGATGACCTTCGGCGCGCGCCCGGTGCGGTTCGTGTGCTCTTCCAGGACGTCGATCTGCATGCCGTCTTCGTCGACGGGGATCTCGAGGATCTCCGCCTCATAGCTCATGGCCGTCGCCGAACCGTTCGTATAGGTCGGCGACTCACAGGCGACGAGTTCACCGGGGGTGACGAAGAGTTTGAACCCGAGGTCGAGACCCTGCATGCCTCCGGAGGTGATGAGGAGGCGGTCGCGGTTCCCCTGCTGTTCGGGCGGGATCTGCTCGGTGGCGGCGAGGTAGTCGTGGAGGGCTTCGATGAGGATGGGTTCGCCCTTCGTCTCACCGTATGTGAAGTTCTCCGGTGAGAAGACTTGCGCGGCGATGCGGGCGAAGTCCGCGGCCGGCAGCATGTCCGGCGCGGGCGCCCCCATGCCGAACTTGACTATGTCGTGGTGATATTGGGCGAGCACCGTGGTGGAGGCGTCGATGACGGAGCCGACGAGCTGATCGCGGCGGCGGGCGTAGGGCAGCGCGGGGGACTGAGACTGGTTCTCGGGCTGGTTCTGCGAAGCACTCGTGGCCGGATGCATTGACGTGGTGGACATGAGCGACCTCCTCTGAGCGGTGATGCCCTGAAGTCGACGGCTCCGGCGACAACGCCAAGGCTCCTGCCCTAACGACGGTGTACGTGGGTCACTTCAGCATAGGGGTGGGGGACGTGGCGGACAAGGATGCTGATCGCCTGCGATTTCGGGCGAGTCGTCGTTCGGTTCGGTCCACCCCCGCCGAGCCGGCTCTAAGCTGGGTCCATGACAGGTGCAGGTGCCGACGGCGGCAGTCCGACGACCAGACCTTTTGATGTGCGTGAGGCCGACCTCGGCGTGCAGTTCACAGCGTTCATCGACGAACATCGACGGCATCTGCTCGGGAGCCTCGACGACCTGAGCGAAGAGGAGGTGCGGCGGTCCCTCGTGCCGAGCAGAACCCGCCTGCTGTCTCTGCTCAAGCACGCCGTCTTCGTCGAAACCGTCTGGTTCGGAGAGGCGGTCACCGGCCGGAGTCGAGTCGACTACGGGCTTCCGCACGATTCCAAGGACTCCTTCCTCCTCGACTCCACGGACACGATCGCCAGCGTTTCGGCCGACTATCGGGCCGCCGTGGATCGCTCGCATTCCGCGATCGAGGGGATGGTCCTCGACACCGTGCTCACCGGTCACCGGGCTGGGCCGATGCCGCTCCGATGGGTGCTCCTCCACGTCCTCCGCGAACTCGCCCAACACTGCGGGCACGCGGACATCCTCCGCGAGCAGATCCTCGCCGAGCGGGGGAGACGCGGCTGAGCACCTCAGCAGGCACGGAAGTCGGAGCGGCCAGCGCTCCGGGACGAGCGAGGTGTCACGGCTGAGCGCCGCAGCAGGCACGGTCGTCGGATCAGCCCTGAGTATGATGTGGGCTCAATCGAAGGCGAACTAGCATGGCCGACATGAGCAATCGATCCACCCGGGCTGCGGCCGGACCGCCGAAGCCGCAGCAGCGCACCCCCGACCGCGTCGACCGCATCCGTCGGTTCGTCGCCGCCCGCCCCTGGATCGTCGACACCGTGCTCTGGGCTCTGCCGCTGACCTATCTGACCATCGTCTTCACCTCCTCCCAGGCCGAGCGAAGCGAGATAGCCCTGGTTCCGGTGTTCGTGCAGGTCGGTATCGCCATCCTCCAGACAGCACCGCTGTGCCTGCGCCGCACGGCCCCGCTGCTGAGTTCCTCCCTCATCGCCGTCGGCTGCCTCCTGACCGTGCTCACGATGATGGGGCCGACGATCGGGATCGTCGCCGTTCCGCTCACCGTGTATTCGACGACGGCCTGGGGCACCCGGAACCAGGGTCGCCTCGTGTTGGCACTGGGCCTCCTCGGCGCACTCTTCTTCGGCGGGTGGCTCTACCTCGTATCCCTGCAGGCGACGATCGGCGCGAACTCGCGTCCCCTGGCCGCCGGCGAATACGTGCTGCTGGTCGTCGTCATTGCGCTCTGTGCCTCAATCGTGCTCATCGCGTGGCTGCTGGGCGGAGTCGGATTCCGCCGCCGCCGTGAGATCGAGGGCATCCGGGAGCGCAATCGGCTGCTGGAGCGCGAACGCGAATCAGAGACCCGACTCGCCGCCGACGCCGAACGCATGCGCATCGCCCGTGAGATGCACGATGTCATCGCTCATTCCCTCTCCGTCGTCATCGCCCAGGCCGACGGCGCGCGCTATGCCGCCAAGACCGATCCGTCCGTCGCGCTCGGAGCCCTCGAGACCATCGCACTGACCGGACGGGAAGCCTTGGCGCAGACGCGATCGCTGCTCGGCTTCCTCCGCGCCGAGGATGACGACGAACGCACCTCGTCGCCGCTGCCCGGAGTCTCCGACATCGGCTCTCTCATGGCCGATGTGCGATCGGCAGGGCTTCCGGTCTCGGTGAGCGAACTCGATGCCGTCGACCGCGATCGCCTGCCCGAAGGGGCATCGCTGGCCGTGTACCGCATCGTTCAGGAAGCGCTGACTAATGTGCTCAAACATGCCGGGGACGGTGCTCGGGCACATGTCGAGCTGCTGGCGGAGGACACAGAGCTCGTCGCCCGCATCAGCGACAACGGCACCGGAAACACGGACGACCGCGACAGCTCGGAATCGGGCAGTCGGGGGTACGGCATCGTCGGCATGCAGGAGCGCGCCGCGCTCTACGGCGGCAGCCTCACCGCCCGCCGGATCCGTTCGACGGGCATGAGCGACCGATCCGAGGAACGCGCCGAAGCGAAGCCCGGATTCTCCTCCGGCGCTGTCACCGGAAGCGCCTTCGGAGCGACGACAGGATTCCTCGTCGAGGCTCGACTGCCGCTGTCCGCACCCCTGCCCAGCGCTGAGCCCGAAGCCGAACCCGGCACCGTCGAGGGGACCGGCTCTCCCGACTCGACCGATCGAGGAGAGAACGGGACTGCCGAAACCGGAACGGCTGTCGAATCCGGAAGGACCGCCGGCACCGGAGCACCCGTCGAAACCGGTGAGAGCCAGCCCGCCGACTTCGAGGAGACCAGCCGATGAACATCGATGATGAGGCGACCGCGCACGGTCAGCCCGAGGCTCGGGGAAGCGGGCCGCTTCGCGTCGTACTCGTCGACGACCAGGCTCTCGTCCGAGCTGGCTTCGCCATGGTCATCGACTCACAGCCGGACCTCACCGTCGTCGGACAGGCAGGCGACGGTGCGGCAGGTCTCGACATCGTCAGCCGGGACGAACCCGATGTCGTGCTCATGGACGTCCGGATGCCTCGCGTCGACGGCATCGAAACGACCCAGCGGATCCTCGCGCTCGCCGACGCAGGGACGATCCGTCCGCCGAAGATCATCGTGCTGACGACTTTCGACGATGACGACTATGCACTGCGGGCGCTGCAGGCTGGTGCCTCAGGGTTCCTTCTCAAAGACACCCTGCCCGAGGTGCTCCTCGAGTCGATCCGCACCGTCGTCGACGGCGGCGCCGTCATCGCTCCGACCACCACCAAACGACTGCTCGAGACACGACTCATTCCCCGCCTCAACGCGGAATCTCCTTCCCCTTCGGACCCGCAACCGGCGGTGCCGTCCGCCGGTGCGCCCCCAACAGGTGGAGGTGCGGCCGCACACCCCGAAGGCGCGGACGTGACAGGACAAGCCGGTGCGAGCCGCCTCGATGCGGCAGATATGCGCCGATTGGAGTCCCTGACTCAGCGAGAGACCGAGGTCCTCGTCCTCATCGCCACCGGGCTGAGCAACACCGAGATCGGCGAACGCCTCTATCTGGCCCAGCCGACCGTGAAGACCCACGTCGGGCGGATCCTCATGAAACTCGAGGCCCGCGACCGAGTGCAGGCCGTCGTGTTCGCCTACGAAGCAGGTCTCGTCGGACCCGGTCACTGAGCCGGAAGCTTCTCGAAGCCGCCCTCGGGAATCCGAGATCATCCTCAGGTATGACGGTCAGGCCACGGCCGCCTCGGCGAAAGACCATCCCCTGGTCCGATGTGGGCGGGTGGGTCCGGCGACGAAGCTGGAGTCATGAACACATCAGCGACACACACCGACGCTCATCCGTCCCCGTCCGCGCCTTCAGATCCACCCTCTAACCCCGCGCCGAGGCTGGCCATCCAAGCCATCGGACTGCGCAAGACCTATGGAAAAGGGGACGCGCAGGTCCGACCGCTCGACGACCTCAGCATCGACATCAATGCCGAGCGTTTCACCGCCATCATGGGGCCGTCCGGCTCGGGCAAATCGACGCTGCTCAACATGCTCGCCGGCCTCGACACCCCGGACTCGGGCGAGGTCTTCATCGGACGGACGGCGATCTCACGGCTGAGCGATCGCAAGCTCACGGCGCTGCGTCGCGACCGCATCGGCTTCGTCTTCCAGTCCTTCAACCTCGTGCCCGCAATGAGCGCCGAGGAGAACATCCTGCTGCCGTCGGAACTGTCGGGCAAGAAGGTCGATCGCCGCCTCTTCGACCGCATGGTCGACCTGCTCGGCCTGCGCGAACGTCTGGGGCATCGACCGCACGAGCTCTCCGGCGGACAGCAGCAGAGAGTCGCCGTCGCTCGCGCCCTCGTCGCCCAACCCGATGTGCTCGTCGCTGACGAACCCACCGGCAACCTCGACTCGAACTCCGGTGAAGAGGTCCTTGGCATTCTTCGCGCGTCGGTCGATGAGCTCGGCCAGACCGTCGTCATGGTCACTCACGATCCCCGGGCCGCGGCCCGCGCCGATCGCGTCGTCCTGCTCGCCGACGGACGACTGGCCGGTGAGCTGTCCCAACCGAATCCGGAATCCGTGGCCGCCGCCCTGATGAATGTCACGGCACGTTCCTCAGCCGCACCATCGTCCGCATCCGGGACCGCGGCCGGACAGCCGGAGAGAGGTGCCCGATGATCCGCATCGCTTGGTCCAACCTCCGCAGCGCCACTGGTCGCCTGTCGGCGGCGATGATCGCGATCGCCGTGTCTGTGGCCTTCATCGTCGCCGCCCTCCTGTTCGCCCAGGCTTTCGGCGACACCCTGCGCAATCAGGTCCGTGCCGAATGGGCCGGAGCCGACGTCGCAATCACCGCGACCGCCTCCGATGACCCGACCGCGGCCGGTGAGGCGCCCCCGCTCACCAAGTCCACGGCCGAGACCGTGGCCGACGTCGACGGGGTCGAGCACGCCCAGCTCACCGAATCCGCCTACGTCGCGGTCGGTGCCGGCACCACCTCGGTGACGGGTGCGGCGACGAACCTCCCGCAGGGGCAGACAGAGACCGTCGACGGTTCCGCACCGGATTCCGATGACGAACTCATGCTCCGCGAAGCCGATGCGAAGACCCTCGGGGTCGGCGTCGGCGACACCATCACCCTCGGCGAATTCGACGGGCAGCGGCAATCGAGCGTCGACGGACCCGACTTCACGGTCTCGGGCATCATGCCCGGTTCCTCCTCGGCGGGGATGAAGCTCTACCTCACCGAGGATGGGCTGGCCTCCTCCCCGGGTGAACTCGTTCCCGACTCCATCCGAATCGTCGCCGCCGACGGATCTGATCGTTCAGCTCTTGCCGAGGCGGTCGAATCCGCGCTCGCCGATGCCGGTGCCGACCAGGGCGTTTCGGTCCGGACCGTCGACCAGGTTGTCGACGAGCAGATCGAATCGCTGTCGAACACCTCTGACATGCTCTCGACCGTCGGCATCGCCTTCGGACTGCTGGCCGCGGGAGTTGCGGCACTCGTCATCTCGAACACGTTCAACGTCCTCGTCGCCTCCCGCACCCGGGTGCTCGCGCTCTTCCGCGCAATCGGTGCCTCGCGCACTCAGGTGCGTGGTGCCTCGGTGATCGAGAGCCTGACCCTCGGCGTCGTCGGATCCGTGATCGGCGTCGGACTCGGCCTCCTCATCGGATGGGGACTCTCATCGGTGGTCGGTGCGCTGTGGATGCCCGAATTCGCTGAGATCTCCCCGTCCGTTTCGGCCTTCGTCGTCGGACCGGTCGTCGGCATCCTCGTCACCCTCGCCGCTGGGATGGTTCCCGCGATCCGCGCCTCACGGGTCTCTCCGATCGAAGCGCTGCGCCCGGTCGACGTACCGCCCGCAACGCCGAAGGTCCGGTGGGTGCGGACGACGCTGTCGGTTCTGCTCGGCGCCACCGGAATCGGACTGTGCCTGCTGGGCACCAGCAGCCACTCCGTGCTCATGGGCATCGTCGGCTGCTTCGCACTCTTCGTCGCCCTTCTCATCGGTGCGAAGGTCTTCGTCCCGCCGCTGGTGGCCCTGTTCGCCCGCATCGTCGGCCTCATCACCCGGCGCTCACCGGCAGTCAAACTGGCCGGACGGTCGGCGAGCACTGCGGGAGGACGCACCGCCTCGACGACGGGCGCGCTGCTCATCGGCATCACCCTCGTCACGGCCGTGGTCGTCGGTTCGTCGAGCCTGCAGCGGACCCTCGAGCTCGCCACCGCCCAGGACACTCCCGTCGACCTCGTCGTCTCGACCGCGGGTCACAGCGGTGCCGACGATGCGAAGGTCGCGTCCGTGCTCGATGACTCGCCCATCGTCGAGGACCGGGTGAACGTCCCGGCGCCCACCGCGAAGGTGAGCGCCGGTGGGACCGATGACTCCGGTGACGTGGCGATCGCCAGCGCCGAGGCGGCCGCCGACTCCCCGGTGCTGCGCAGCGACGGGTACGACGTCGATGAGGGCACGATCCTCATCGATCCGAAATCGATGGGACTCGACGCGGATGCCGACGTCGACGGCACGACCGCGACGATCCGCCTCGGCGGGCAGGACATCGATCTCACGATCGAAACATCCTTTGCCGTCCCCGCGGGGACGGCACTGGTCAGCGGTGCCGATGCGGAGTCCATCGAGGCCGCGGCCGGCGGTGGTGCGGCCGAACAGACCTGGGCGAAGATCGCCGATGACGCATCGAGCTCGCAGATCGAAGCCCTGGCCTCAGAACTCGACGCCGTGGATGCCTCGGCCGATGCGTCTGCGGCGCAGACCCGGGCTGAGTTCTCCTCGCTGTTCCAGGTCGCCCTGGCAGTGGTGCTCGGACTGCTGGCGGCTGCGGTGGTCATCGCCATCATCGGAGTGAGCAATACGCTCACGCTGTCGGTCATGGACCGGCGTCGGGAAGGTGCCCTGCTCCGGGCACTCGGTTTCACTCGGGCGGCGATGTCGCGGATGATCACGATCGAATCGCTGCTCATGACGGTCATCGCGCTCATCGTCGGCGGCGTGGTCGGCACGTTCTTCGGGTGGGTCGGAACGGCGTCGATCATGCCGGCGGCCGCGAATCCCGTGCTGTCCGTGCCGTGGGCACAGATCGGCTTAATCGGTGTCGCCGCAGTGCTCGCCGCCTTCCTGGCTTCGGCGATTCCGGCTCGGTCGATGTCGCGGATCGTCCCGGCCAAGGGGATGAGCATGGAGTGAGTCCGGATTCGGACCTCGGTGCTCAGTGCTCGGTGCGGCCGCGGGCGGAAGCTTGGAGCCTCCTGCCCGCGGCCGCCTCGGTGAGGGAAAGCGCCCGATGGCGGCTGCGACAGTGTGACCCAGTAGACTTAGCGAGTAATGACATCCCCTTTTCACTTTGAGGTGAAGCACTCTCATGCCAGCAATCGTTGTCGTCGGCGCTCAGTGGGGCGACGAAGGTAAAGGTAAGACCACCGATATCCTCGGCACCAGCGTCGACTACGTGGTCAAGCCCAATGGTGGGAACAACGCCGGCCACACGGTTGTCGTCGGAGGAGAGAAGTACGAACTCAAGCTTCTGCCGGCGGGCATCCTCTCACCGAACGTCACCCCGGTCATCGGCAACGGCGTCGTCGTCAACCTCGAGGCGCTCTTCGAGGAGATCGACGCCCTCGAATCCCGCGGCGCAGACACGTCGAAGCTGCGGATCTCGGCGAATGCGCACCTCGTGGCCCCGTACCACCAGACCCTGGACAAGGTGACTGAGCGATTCCTCGGCAAGCGGGCCATCGGCACCACCGGCCGCGGCATCGGGCCGGCCTATATGGACAAGATCGGTCGCCTGGGCATCCGCGTCCAGGACGTCTTCGACGAGTCCATCCTGCGTCAGAAGATCGAAGGGTCGCTGCGGCAGAAGAATGAACTGCTCGTCAAGGTCTACAACCGTCGCGCAGTGTCGGTCGAAGAGATCGTCGAATACTTCGAACCCTTCATCGAACGTCTGCGTCCCTACGTCGCCGAGACCGAGCTCATGCTCAACGAGGCGCTCGACCGCGGAGAGGTCGTCGTCATGGAGGGTGGCCAGGCGACCATGCTCGACGTCGACCACGGCACCTACCCGTTCGTCACCTCGTCGAACCCGACGGCCGGTGGATCCTGCGTGGGCTCGGGCATCGGCCCGACCCGCATCAACCGCGTCGTCGGCATCGTCAAGGCCTACACAACCCGTGTGGGCGCTGGTCCGTTCCCGACCGAGCTGTTCGATGAGATGGGCGAATACCTGCAGAAGGCGGGCGGCGAATTCGGCGTCAACACCGGGCGTCCGCGCCGCTGCGGCTGGTACGACGCGGTCATCGCCCGCTACGCCGCCCGCACCAACGGCTTCACCGACTACGTGCTGACGAAGCTCGACGTGCTCACCGGCATCGAGCGCATCCCCGTCTGCGTGGCCTACGAGGTCGACGGTCAGCGCCACGACGAGATGCCGGTGTCGCAGACCGAGTTCCACCATGCGAAGCCGATCTTCGAGTACTTCGACGGCTGGACCGAGGACATCACGAAGGCGCGCACCTTCGAGGACCTGCCGGAGAACGCGCAGAAGTACGTGCTCGCCCTCGAAGAGCTCTCGGGCTGCCGGATGTCCGTCATCGGCGTCGGCCCCGACCGCGAACAGTCCATCGTGCGTCACGACCTGCTGGACTGAGCCGGCTCCCGGGAGCTTCCCGGATCGAATCAGATGCCGAAGGGCGGAACCGAGAGCGACTCGGTTCCGCCCTTCGGCTTTTGCCCGCTAAGTGGGAACACCTGTCATAGCACTCAGGCAGCTTGTCTCATTCTCGCAAGATTCGTTGAGGACCGAAGTCGTTCAGGAGTAACGTGCCGGTCATGCTCCACTTCGGATTCCCAACGGCGAGAACATCCTCAACGAGACGAACTATTCTGCGTGCTGCCGCCGCGTCTGCGGGTCTTGGCCTCGCCGCGTCGATGACGGCATGTATGCCTGACATCCACAGAAATGATGGCTTCCCTCCGCCGCGGGTCACGGCTATCGCTGCAGGGTCACCGGGCGGGGGCCTCGATCTGACGACTCGCATCACGAACGACGGATTCGAAGCCGCGGGAATCGATACCTTCATGTCGATCGAGAACATGGGAGGCGGCGGAGGCAACCCGGCTCGTGCCGCAGTACTCCAGCGGGAGAATGACGGGACATCCGTTGTCTTCGAGTCCAACCGAATCTTCCTCTCAAACGTCACAGGAACGACCGACATGTCCCTCGACGACTTCACACCGCTGGCTCAGCTGACAACCGACTACGAAGTGTGGATCGTGAAATCCGGGTCGAAATACGACTCTGCAAAGAAGGTGCTCGAAAGCATCAAGAAGGATGCGGGATCGGTCAACTTCGGAATCGGCACCGTTCCCAGCGACGACCAGCTCAACGTCCTTCGTCCCGCCAGTGAATACGGAGTCGAGGACCTGTCGAAGATCAATCTCGTGGCGTTCTCCGATGGAGGCGACCTCAACAACGAACTGTTGGGCGGACGTATCGATGTGGCATCGACGGGGATGTCGGAAGCGATGGAGCTCGTCGACAGCGGTGACATCGAAATCATCGCAGTCTCGGCACCGGAACCGGTCGATTCGGCACCAGGAGTTCCGACATGGCATGACCTCGGAATGGACATCACGATCAACCACTGGCGGGGAGTATTCGGTCCGAAGGACATGCCTCAGGACGCGGTCAACTGGTGGCGTGAATCGTTGAAGAAGGCTGTGGAGACAGACGAGTTCTCCAAGCAGGCAGAGGCATTGGGGATCAACCCCGAATATGTCGCAGGTGACGAATGGCTCGACACGGTGATTCGCCCCGAACAGGAGGAATCGACGGAAGTGCTGGAGAAAGTGGGGTTGGTGAAATGAGCGCGGACACAGAACTCCCAACGACTGATCCCGCCGGGCCCTCGCAATCAGAGGCGGGAAGTCGAGCGGTCTCGGTGGGGATTACGAGCGTCCTACTCGGGGGCCTGGCGATCTTCTACCTCGTCAGTGCCATCATGCTGCCGAATTCGGCGGGAGACGACGGAATCGGCCCGAAGACATTCCCTCTCGTCGTCGGCATCGTCCTGCTCTGCACTACTGTGCTGGGCATCATCGCCATCCTTCGCGGCAGCGTTGATGTCAGACCCGTCGGCGGACGTGAGATTCTGCGTGTCGGTTGGTGCATTGTCCTCTTCGCTCTCTTCACAGCATCGATCTTCCTCATCGGCTTCGTCGAAGCCTCAGTGATCTTTTCGATGCTCGTGTCTCTCACAGTGTTCGGCGTACGCATGAGCGCGGCGAAGGCCGTCGGTCTGATCATCATCAATATCGTCATCGCGATGGCGCTCTTCCTCATCTTCGACGTCTGGCTCAATGTCCTGCTGCCTGTCGGGTGGTTGGAGTACTGGGTCTTCGGAGGTCTGCAGCTGTGAACACCGTCAACGAACTGCTCTCAGCTCTGGGCGGGATCGCCACTTCGCCGAGCCTCCTTCTTGTCATCCTCGGTGGAGTCATCCTCGGCACCATTGCCGGACTGCTGCCCGGCATCGGACCATCGACCGCGATCGCTCTGCTCCTGCCTGTGGCGATCACGGTTCCGGCAGAGATTTCGCTGCCGCTGATGGTGTCGCTGTACCTGGGCGCCGAATACGGCGGCAGGATCTCCGCGATCCTGCTGAACATCCCGGGCGATCCCGGTGCCATCATGACCACCCTCGACGGACACCCGATGGCGCTCAAAGGCAAGGCGGCCACTGCGCTGTCGATCTCGGCTCTCGCTTCCTTCGTCGGCAGTATTCTGGCGTTCCTCGGACTCGCGTTCATCGCCGGACCGATGTCTTCATTGGGCTTGGCCTTCGGACCTGGAGCCTACTTCGCCGTGGTCGTGATGGCTCTCGTGCTCAGCGCCACTCTCGTCGGGTCGGCTCCGATGCTCGGTCTGACCGCTGTCGGCATCGGTGTCGCCGTGTCGACCGTCGGAATCGAACTGCAATCCGGGCTGCCTCGCTTCACCTTCGGCAGCTTCACTCTTCTTGAAGGCATCGATCCGATCGTCGCGATCATCGGAGTCTTCGGCGTCGGGGAGATCTTGGCCAGCACCACGATGGGCAAAGACTCCCAGGTGATGTCGACGCTGTCGGGACGCTTCCTTCCGACGAAGTCCGACCTCAAGCAGGGGACCCTTCCCAGCCTGCGAGGCTCAGTCATCGGATTCATCGCCGGAGTCCTGCCAGGGGCCGGCACGACGATCGCGGCCTTCTTCTCGTACGGTCTCGAGAAGCGGCTTGCGCCCGCCTCGGCGGGAATGGGCAAGGGAGCTGTCCGTGGACTGGTCGCACCGGAGTCCGCGAACAATGCTGCAGTGTCCGGTTCGATGGTGCCGTTGCTGACACTGGGTATCCCGGGATCCGGAACCACTGCAGTTCTGCTCGCCTATCTGATGATGTACGGACTCAACCCGGGACCGGGATTCTTCGACGCGAATCCGGAACTCGCGTGGACGATCATCGGGGCCCTGCTGGTCAGCGCAATCTTGGGAGTGGTCATCAACATCGGAGCATCGCCTCTGCTGGCGAAGATCCTAGCGATCCCGATGCCGTTCATGGCTCCGGTCATTCTCATCCTCGCGCTCATCTCCTGTTACAGCATCCACAACTCCGCGACCGATGTGTACATTGCGTTGGCCTTCGGCGTGCTCGGTTATGTCATGCGTTTGGTCGGAATGGCGCCCGCACTTCTGGTCATCGGACTGGTTCTAGGGGAGATGCTCGAACGCAATCTGCAACAGGCACTGGGACTGACCGGAGGAAACTTCTGGGCCGTCATCTCTGACCCGCTCGCAATGGTCTTCCTCATCATCGCCCTGCTCGCGCTCGTGTCGGTCCTGCCCTGGAAGAGAATGCTGGGCAAGAAAGATGACGAAAAGACGGTCAACGTCTGACCGGTGGTCCGATCAATTCAGTCCAAAAGAGGAGGCGGGGCCGACACGATCGTGTCGGCCCCGCCCTCTTTTGGCTAGATCAGCGGTGTCCGGACGGACTTAGTCCAGGTGCTGGTGGGTGCTCACAGCGAGACGATTCCAGACGTTGATCGCCGAGATCGCCATCAGCAGCTCGACCATCTCCTGCTCGGAGTAGACCGCTGAAGCAGCTGTCCACGTCTCTTCGGAGACGCCGTCATCGGCGATGAGCGTGACCTCTTCGGTCATGAGCAGTGCGGCCTGTTCGCGGTCGCTGTAGACGGATTTCGCTTCCTTCCATCCGGCAAGCACATCGACCTTGACCTGGTCGACCTCGGCCTTGCGCGCCTCGCCGGCATGCATCTTCAGGCAGTAGGCGCAGCCGTTGATCTGGGAGGCGCGCAGTTTGATCAGCGACAGCAGAGCCTCACCGAGGCTGCCTCGGTGAATGTACTTCTCGAGCGCATAGAGCGGTTCGTAGGCCTTCTTGTCGACGGCGAGGATGTTGAGTCGTTGAATGTCTGACATGTGGATCATCTTCTTCTTCACGAGGTTTTCCGGTGCCCGCCGAGGCGGGACGTGATCATCCGCGCAGCTTGCGAATCGATTCGATGGCTCCGTCGTAGGCGGCGGCGATGTCGACGAGGTCGATCCGGTCCGGCAGGTCGCCTGCGGGCTGATGGCTGAGGAGGAATTCCACGGTCGCGCGGGCCGTGGCTTCGTCATTGCCCAAGACTCCGTCCGTGACCTCTTCGGCATCCTCGAACATCAGGACGATCTCATCAGTCCCCGTCGCCGAGTGGATGCTGGCCAGGAATTCTCCCGTGTCCTGCATCTCGACGTCGATCTTCTCGTCAGCCATTCCGACCTCCCAATGCTCGCTACACGCGGTTCGGCACATGCGCCGGCGCGGCCCACTCGGCTGCGTCGACTCTCTTTTCAGCATAGACCCGACGAACAACCCCTTGGGAAGCTGGGCAGAAACTGGCATCGTTGCAGGCAGAACAGCCACGGAGGAGGATGCATCCAATGACTCAGAGCCGTCTGCAGGAAGCTGCCTATCAGGGTCCCGCGCTTGAGGTCGACAGAGACTTCTACTCGCGGATCGGTGACGACACTCAGTCGCGGGAAACCATCGATGAGATCACCATCCCCATCCGCTCCGGACAGGCGTGGGAGGTCCCCGCCGGTCATGTCTGCCGCATCTCCACCGTCGACGGCCCACAGGTCGGCGACCTCAATCTGTGGCACCGCCATGACCCCAGGGAACGATTCTGGGCGGCACGGACCCGACAGCTGCAGGCCGCACACGTCTCCACCTTCGACCGTCTGTGGTCGACGCTGCCGTTCCTGCGGCCGATGGCCACAATCGTCGGGGACACCCTGGCCGATTACGGCACCGACCAGGAGGGCGGCCGAGTGCACGACACACTGGGCACCCGCTGCGATCCCTACGTGTCGCAGATGCTCAGCGGCGTCGACTTCGACTATCACTGCCATTCCAACCTCGTCCGAGCGATCCTGCCGTACGGCCTCACCGAATTCGACGTCCACGATGTGCTCAATGTCTTCCAATGCACAGGACTGAACGACAACGACGAATACTTCATGAAGACCTGTCCAGCACGACCAGGAGACCACTTCGAATTCTTCGCCGAACAGGACGTGCTCGCGGCCCTGTCCACCTGCCCCGGCGGTGATCTCTCCGCGCCCATGTTCGGGGACGGAGCCGAAGACCCGGTGGAGAACTGCCACCCCTTGAAGGTCACGGTCTATCGTCTTCCCAAGGACCTCCTCGGCGATTGGAGCGAACCGACCTCACCGAGCTATCGAGGAGCCCACGGACTCCGACCCCAACCGTGGGCGTGAACTCGCGCCCAGAACGGAAGGACTCGTCATGGCATCGTCAATGCTCATCACCCGGTACGCCGACCGGCTCGGGCTCGACAGCTCGGAGGATGTGCTGCGACGTCGGGCGCGTGGGTCGGCCGACGAAATCGTCGATCTCATCGATGAACTGCTGGCCGCCCACGTCCGGTCGATCTCCTTCGAGAACCTCGACGTCATCGCCGCACGCGCAGCAGGGGAGTCGCGGGGCATCCCGACCGACCTCGACTCACTGACGGCGAAGCTGTTGGACGCAGGCCGCGGCGGCTACTGCCACGAACACGCGACACTCATCCGCGCCGTGCTCCGAGAGCTCGGGCTGAGCGCGCATCCGATCCTTGCCCGAGTCCACCTCGGCGAGGGGAGAACAGCACCGGGAGGGCTGACGCACCAGGCGACGATCCTCGATCTCAGCGGACGGCGGTTCCTCGTCGATCCGGGGTTCGGCGGTGGGACGCCGCAGGTCGCACTTGAACTCGATGCGGAGTCACAACCGCGGTCGACCGAATACGGAGAGTACAGACTGGTCACTGCCGACACCGTGCTGGAGCCCGAGATGCGAGCAGAAGCCGAATGGGCGCTGCAGTCCCGGACCAGCGCTGACCAGGAATTCCTCACCGTCTATGCCTTCGCGGACATCCCGCGGGAACACGTCGACCTCGAAGTGTCGAACTGGTTCACCGCGACGAAACCGGGCACGCGCTTCACCAGCGCACCGGTGGTGGCCAGGACGCTCGGCAACGGCGGAAAGGTGTCGCTCGAAGGCCGTCACCTGCGCAGCCTCCGTCCCGGTGGGGAGTCCGAAAGCCTTGAGCGGACAGTGACCGATGCCGCCGACTTCGCGGCCGCACTCCGTGAGGAATTCGCGCTCGACCTCGACCGGGCTTTCACGGATCTGGTCTGGAGCTTCGACGATCAATCCTGACGGGCCGACCTGCGACGACTACCCGCACGGCTGAGCCAGGTCTACACTGACGCCATGTCCGCGTCGCGCAATGACGAGCTGATCCGCCGGCCTCACCCGAGACTGCGGCCGTTCGTGGGCGATTACGCCGGCTACGACATCGCCGGCGTCCCCGCGGGGACGCATTTGGGATTGCCTTCGGGGACGCTGACCTTCATCGTCTCGATCGACGAACCGCTGTGCCAGGTCGATGCGGTCACCGGCAGTCGCGAGCATTTCGACGTGCTGATCGCCGGCCTCCACCTGCGCTCGACGCTCATCGCTCACCCCGGCGCGATGTCCGGTATCCAGATCAACTTCAGTCCGTCGGCCCCGCGGGCGTTCTTCGGGATCCCCGCCGCAGAGTTCGCTCACCACAGTGTCGACGTCGCTCGGATCTCCCGGCCGCTGGCCGCGGAACTCCATGAACGGGTCAACCTCGAGACAGAATGGTCCGCCCGCTTTGCCGCCATCGACGACCTGCTCATGCGCACGCTCGATGACACGAATCGACCCCGCACCGAGGTGGCCGACGCCTGGCATCGGATCGTCGGCAGCCGTGGCGGTCTGCCAGTGGCCGTCGTCGCAGAGGATGTCGGGTGGAGCAGACGCCACCTGGGCAGCCAGTTCCGGTCCGAATTTGGGATCGGACCCAAAGACGCAGCACGCATCGTCCGTTTCGATCGGGCGAGGCGTCTCATCTCGGCAGGTCGGGGCAGCATGGCGGAGATCGCTGTGAGCTGCGGCTACGCCGATCAAGCGCACCTCAACCGGGATTTCCAGGATTTCGTCGGTCTCAGTCCCAGTCGGTGGTTGGCTGCCGATGACGTGGCCCGGACGCATACGGTGGGATCGGATTCGGTGGGGGCCGCCTCGGCGAGGGGATGAACTGTTCCCATTTGTCCAAGACCGGGAGTGGAGTGCTCCTCGATGATGGAATTCACGAACACCGAGAGAGAAGGAGTCCTCATGTCCGCCGAATCCGCAGATGCTCGGGCCTGCAACGTGTGGCCCACGTTCCGCTATCGCGATGCCAAAGCCGCGATCGCATTTCTCCAGGAGGCGCTCGGCTTCGAAGTCGTCGCCGAATACACGAACGCCGATGATCCGAACCGAGTCGAACACGCCGAACTCGCCTGGCCCGAGGGCGGGGGAGTGATGCTCGGGTCCGTCCGCGACGACGGCGGGGTCATGACGAAGACCGGAGTCGCCTCGGGGTCGGTGTATCTGGCCTCCGGAGACGTTCGTGAGCTGCACGCACGTGCGCTCGCCGCCGGTGCCACCGAGGTCATGGGACTGACGGACCAGGACTACGGGTCACTCGACTTCGCCATCCAAGACCCCGAGGGCGTGCTGTGGTCGGTCGGGAGCTACCGCGGGGCTAATGGGTAGGACCTGCGCGACCGGGTGCGGTTTCCAACTCCCGGCAACGCAGTTTGACTGACCCTCACTCCACCCGTGCGTCGACGCCCTCGGCCCACCGATAGGGACGGGTGGCGAGCAGGGCTCCGACCGATCGGCGCAGACGCGAGACCTCTGCGCGGACGGTGACCACGTGGTCACCGTCCCCGTAGAGGCGCTGGCTGAGGTCGGAGGCGCTGATCCCCGCTGACCCCGCCGAGGTGACCGCCGCGAGAATCTGCGCCCGCCGTGGCGTAAGCGGAACGACCAGAGGGTCGGTGCCGGAGTGGATATCGAGAACGGGTGGATCCTGCCGCATCCGCAGAGTCACCGAGGCGCGACGGTCGCCGGTGGGCCGCAGCAGCCACCCGCCGGTGACCTTCTCCGGCAGACACAGACCGGCACCGGGGATGAGGATCGACCGGTCGGCGGCCGGTGCTTCGATGCGGTCACGGCTGCGCACTCCCTGCTGGTACGCCACCCACCCGGCATCGTCGACGACGAGGGCTGGACCGGAAGTGCCGGCGAGCATCGCCGACATCCGATCGCGCAGAGTATTCAGCGCTTCCTGCTGGGCGATCATCAGCCTGGCCTCCGCCAGTCGCACCGCCGTCGTCACCAAGGACTGCACGGCCGGGTGAAGCGTCATCGCCGGACCACTGATGTCGACGACTCCCAAAAGAGTCCCGTCATGTGGGTCGTGCACGGGGACGGCGCTGCAGTACCAGGGATGCTGAGACGCCTCGAAGTGTTCGGCGGAGAAGAGCTGGACGGGTGCCTCCTCGGTCAGCGCTGTGCCGATGGCGTTCGTGCCGACCTTGGCTTCGGACCAGTGGGCTCCCTCGACGAATCCGAGCTCATCGGCTTGCCGTCTCGCGGATGCCGCACCATCTCGCCACAGAATGACGCCGTCGGCATCGGTGACGACGAGGATGAACGGAGCCGCGTCCGGAGCCCGCAGCAGCACCGACCGCATCTCCTCGACGACTAAGCGCAGCCGTGATTTCCTCCGTCGAGTCTCCAGCTCAGCCTCATCGGCGACGATCCGCGCGTTCTCACCGTCCGGGTCCAGGCCCAAGCGCAACATTCGATCCCACGAGCGCCTGACCAGCGCGCGCGGTTGAACCGGGGGAGACGCCCCGGTGATCACAGCATCGTGAATGCGTGTCAGATCTCTGGCGAGATGTGCCAGATCCGGCTGAAGCATGCCTTGAGTATAAAGCGGGATCGAACCCCTGACCATGGTGTCGAAGCGTTCGTGAGAATCCCGCCTCGGTGAGAGGCATGCAATCCGATGCAACTCTTCCGAGCTGTGGGCGCCCGACCTAGTTTGGAGTCACTGAACTCAATGAGGAGGAAAGATGACAACGACGCTCGACCGCCCGCAGCTGACTGCCGACGACATCGCAATGAGGTGGCTGCAGGACTTCGAATCGGCGCTGAGCCGCAAGGACATTCCGGCTGCCGCCGGACTGTTCGCCACCGACAGCTATTGGAGGGACCTCGTGTCTTTCACCTGGAACCTCAAAACGGTGGAGAATCCCGATGGCGTCACCGACCTGCTCACTCATAACCTCGACCGGGTCGCACCGGAGGAATTCGAACTCAGCGAGCCGGCGGCAACGGACGACGGAGTGACCGAAGCATGGTTCACATTCGCCACCTCCGTGGGGCGCGGCAAAGGGCTCGTCCGCCTCATCGACGAAGACGGCATCAAAGCCTGGACCATGCTCACCTCTCTGCAGGAGATCGCCGGACACGAGGAGCCGCGCGGCACCCGCCGCATCAAAGGCGCCGAGCACGGTGTTGATCCCGAGCGGAAGAGCTGGTCGGAGAAGCTCGCCGAGGAGGACGCCGCCTGGGGCAAGACTGCTGATCCCTACATCCTCGTCGTCGGTGGAGGGCAGGGCGGGATCACCCTCGGCGCTCGCCTCCGCCAACTCGGGGTGCCTTCCCTGGTCATTGACCGGTGGGAGCGGCCGGGTGACCAGTGGCGGTCGCGGTACAAGTCGCTGTGCCTGCACGACCCGGTCTGGTACGACCACCTGCCGTATCTGAAGTTCCCCGACAACTGGCCGGTGTTCGCACCGAAGGACAAGATCGCGGACTGGTTGGAGTTCTACACGAAGGTGATGGAGATTCCGTACTGGTCATCGACCACAGCCGCCTCGGCGAAATATGACGAAGCAGCCGGCCGGTGGACCGTCGAGGTCGACCGGAACGGGGAGAAGATCACTCTGCACCCGACCCATCTGGTGATGGCCACGGGCATGTCGGGCAAGCCGAACATCCCCACCTTCCCCGGCTCGGACATCTTCAAGGGCGAGCAGCAGCACTCCTCGCAGCACCCGGGCCCCGACGCCTACGCTGGCAAGAAGGTCGTCGTCATCGGCAGCAACAATTCGGCGTTCGACATCTGCGGCGCACTGTATGAGAACGGCGCTGACGTCACGATGGTGCAGCGCTCGAGCACGCACATCGTCAAGAGCGATTCGCTCGTGGAGATCGCGATGGGCGACCTGTACTCCGAACGCGCGCTGGCCAACGGGGTGACGACGGAGAAGGCGGATCTCATCTTCGCATCACTGCCGTACCGGATCATGCACGAGTTCCAGATCCCGCTCTACGACCAGATCAAGGAAGAGGACAAGGACTTCTATCAGCGGATGGAGGACGCCGGATTCGACCTCGACTTCGGTGACGACGAGTCCGGCCTGTTCCTCAAGTACCTGCGTCGCGGATCGGGCTACTACATTGACGTCGGATCCGCCGAGCTCGTCGCCGACGGCAAAGTGAAGCTGTCCAAGGGGCAGGTCGACCACCTCACCGAGGATGCCGTCGTCCTTTCCGACGGTACCGAGCTGCCAGCTGACCTCGTCGTCTACGCCACCGGTTACGGTTCGATGAACGGCTGGGTCGCGGATCTCGTCGATCAGGAGACCGCGGACAAGGTCGGCAAGTGCTGGGGCCTGGGGTCGGAGACGACGAAGGACCCGGGCCCGTGGGAGGGCGAGCAGCGCAATATGTGGAAGCCGACCCAGCAAGAGAACCTGTGGTTCATGGGCGGCAACCTCCATCAGTCGCGCCACTACTCGCTCTACTTGGCGCTGCAGCTCAAGGCCCGCCACGAAGGGATTGAGACTCCGGTGTATGGGCTGCAGGAGGTTCATCACCTGAGCTGACTCAAGAGTCGGCGCGGCACGGATCTTCCGCGTGAAGCCACGCTGGCGGGGGAAATTGCTGCTCATAGGTGGGAGAAATGGTCACGTTCTGCGCAATAGAACGTGACCATTTCTCCCACCTAATTCGTCTGCCCGGCGTCTGTAGGGAAGCACGCCGGGCAGGTGTTCTAGAGGCCCAGTCGTGTGAGCACTCGCTTCACATGATCGAGGGCCTCGTCCTGCGAGAGCCCGAAGTTTTGATTGAAGTACATCCCGTCGCCGATGAGCTGGATCGTCATCGCCAGATCAGCATCGCCGAGGTGGTCGTTGAGCAAGTTGAACCAGGCTTCCCTGGTCTTGCGCAGAGCCGCCTTGGCTTTCTCGTTCTCGAGCGCGAGGCAGCCCGCCGCGATGAGGCTGCGATCCAGGGGAGTGCCGACCTCGGCCGAAGTCTCGAGGTAGTAATAGTGGAGGCGCTCGCCGGCGGCCTTCATCTCTTCGATGTCTTCGTCGACCAATTGGTCGAGTCGATCCAGGCTGCCTTTGATGAGCTCGGCCTTCGACCCGAAATGGTAGAGCAGACCGCCTTTGGAGACCCCGGCCTTCGCAGCTACTGCGTCCAGAGTCGCACCGGCTGTGCCGTGTTCGTCGAGGAGCGTATCGAAGGCGTCGAGCAGCTTCTCCTTGGTTGCGGTCGGATTGCGTGCCATGACCACGAGCCTAGTCGATGGCTGTACTCACGAGACGCACGTGTGCCCGGTGTTCGCCCGGCTGGGCGTGCAGGAGTCCGCCCGCATGCTTCGCGCAACAGGGCTTGTACCTGCGCAATGCCTGAGCATCTCGGTCGGAGCGCGCTCACCGCTTTTCAACTGTACCGTCCAGACGGTACAGTTGGAGGCATGGCGACGACACTGACTCCACAGCTGCGTGCCGGCCGGCGCGAATGGGCCGGACTCGCGGTGCTCATGATCCCCGTGCTGCTGATCTCGATCGACAACACGGTCCTCGGCTTCGCGATCCCTGCCATCAGCACCGGCCTGCATCCGACGGGCACGCAGCTGCTGTGGATCGTCGACATCTACGCGCTCATGCTTGCCGGTCTGCTGGTGGCCATGGGCAGCCTCGGTGATCGGGTCGGACGTCGCAAGCTGCTGATCATCGGGTCCGTCGGCTTCGGTGCGGCCTCGCTGCTGGCGGCGTTCTCCACCTCCGCCGAGATGCTTATTCTCGCCCGCGCCCTACTCGGCATCTTTGGCGCCACCCTCATGCCCTCGACGCTGTCGCTCATCCGCAACATCTTCGACCATGACAAGGACCGTCGCATTGCGATCGCCACCTGGGCCGCAATGTTCTCCGGCGGTGCCGCGCTGGGACCGATCGTCGGCGGCTTCCTGCTCGCGCACTTCCACTGGAGCTCGGTCTTCTTCATCAACCTGCCGCTCATCGCGCTCTTCATCCCTGCGGCCGCCATTCTGCTGCCCGAATCGCGTGATCCGAACCCGGGTCGCTTCGACCCGTTCTCCATCATCCTGTCAATGCTCGCCCTCGCCCCACTCGTCTTCGCCATCAAACACAGCATGGCGGCTGGTGCCGACTTCCTCTTCTGGCTCAGTCTGTCCGTGGCGATCGTCGCCGGTGCCAGCTTCGTCCTCCGCCAGCTCGCCACGTCGAACCCGATGCTCGACGTCCGTCTGTTCGCGAACTCCGTGTTCACTTCGGCGGTCGTGTCGAATCTGCTGAGCGTCATGGGACTGGCCGGGTTCCTCTACTTCGGCACTCAGCTGCTCCAGCTCGTGCTCGGACTCCCTCCGATCGACGCCGCCCTTGTGCTCATCCCCGGACTGATCACTTCGGTTGCGGCAGGCTACCTCGCTGTACCGCTCACCGCCCGCTTCGAACCGCGCGTCGTCGTGCCCTGTGCGCTCGCGCTCAACGCCATCGGCATGGGCACCATCGCCTTCACCTCCGAACACTCCGTGATGGGAATGCTGCTGGCCTTCCTCATCCTCGGAATCGGACTCGGCACCGCCGAGGTCATCACGAACGACCTCATCCTCGCTGCGGTCCCCGCACACAAGGCCGGAGCCGCCTCGGCGATATCGGAAACCGCGTACGAATTCGGTTCCGTCATGGGCACGACCGTGCTCGGCGGACTCTCGACCTTCATGTACGGATCCGCGCTGCAGTCCGCGATCGGGGACACAGCCGACAAAGCCGAGTTCGATACGCTCGGCTCCGCCCTCGAATACGCTTCCGGGCTGAGTGGTGCAGCCGGTGAGCGAATCGCCGAGGCGGCCGTGTCGGCCTTCGACTTCGGCGTGCAGTGGGCCGCCGGTGCGGCCGTGGTCCTCGTCCTCATCGCCGCCGTACTCACGAGCTTCGGCCTCAAGGGCGCCGGGCGACTCCTGCCGAGACCAGCCTCCCGATCTGATTCCGACCGCTGAGACCGCTTCACGGGCAGTGGGCGCGGGGCAGTGGACGCGGGGGAGAGCACGCTGGGCAGAGCACGCCGTGCAGTGGACTCCCCGCGAAAATAGGTCAGCACCGGATACTTCTTGGGGGTAGAAAGTATCCGGTGCTGACCTATGTTCGGCGCCATTTACGACAAAGGACTGAGGAGACGTTCCTCGGCGCTGAGCCGGGTCCATCTCCCCAGTCGCTGGTGATTGCCGCGGCCGGAACCGTACCCAGCAACCACGGCGGCCTACGCCGCGGCCGCTGGGATCAGCCCTGCGACGAGTTCGCCGGGGAGAGCATCTCCTGCGTCGTCTGCTTCTGCCGCTTTCGGGCCAGCACTCGGCCGATGCCGGTGTAGACGAGAGCGGCGATGAGCACGACGTAGATGATGATCGTGATCGGCGAGGACACCAGAGTCGACGCATCACCGCCGGAGGCCAGCAGAGCATCGCGCAGGTTCGACTCGGCCAGCGGACCGAGCACCATGCCGATCATCAGCGGCGCCAACGGCACACCGTAGCGCTTGAGCACGAAGCTCAGCACTCCGATGCCCAGCAGGATGAGCAGCTCGAAGGTCGAGGCGGACGTCGCATAGATGCCCAGTCCGCAGAAGACCGCGATGCCGCCGTAGAGGTACGGGTCCGGGATCTTCAGCAGCTTCGCCCACAGAGGAGCGAACGGCAGGTTGATGATGAGCAGAACGATCATCGCGACGAAGAAGCTCGCCAGCAGACCCCACACCAGCTCGGGGGAGCGGTCGAAGAGCAGCGGACCGGGCTGGATGCCGTACTGGCGGAACGCCGCGAGCATGATCGCCGCCGTCGCCGAGATCGGCAGCCCCAGAGCCAGCAGGGCTCCCATGGCAATGCCCGTCGTCGCCGATCCGGCCGCCTCGGGGGCGGCGAGACCGCGGATCGCGCCCTTGCCGAACTGCGGATCCTTCCGGCGGGAATCGAGCTTGCGCTCCAGACCGTAGGCCATGAACGTCGGCACATCGGCACCGCCGACGGGGATGACACCGAAGGGCAGACCGATCGCCGTTCCGCGCAGCCATGCCGGCAGGGCTTCGCCGACCTCCTTGCGGGAGAGGAAGGGGCGACCCGAGGAGTTGATCGTGTTGTCCTTGGTCTGACGGCGGATGCGGGAGGCGATGAAGAACACCTCGCCCAGCGCCAGCACACCAACGGTCACCGTGACCAGGGAGACTCCGTCGAAGAGCTCGGGCACGCCGAGGGTGAACCGCTCCGTACCCGAGACCGAGTCGATGCCGATGACGGTGAAGCCGATGCCCAGCACCAGAGCCGTGAGCCCCTTGAGCACCGAATCGGCGACTACCGAGGAGGTGGCGACGAAGGCGAAGAGCGCGAGAGCGAAGAACTCGGCCGGGCCGAAGCTCGTCGACAGCTCCGCCAACGCGGGAGCGACGAAGACGACGAGGAAGCAGGAGATGAACCCGCCGATGAACGCGCCGATCGCGGCCGTCGCCAGAGCCTGCGGGGCCCGCCCGGCCTTGGCCATCTTGTGGCCTTCGAACGTCGAGGCGATCGCCGAGGCCTGACCAGGGGTGTTCATGAGGATGGCCATCGTCGAGTCGCCGAAGAGACCACCGAAGTAGACGCCGGCGAACATGATGAATGCACCCGTGGGATCCAGCGCAAAGGTCATCGGCAGCAGCAGAGCCACGGCCATCGATGACCCCAGGCCCGGCAGCACGCCGACAGCGGTGCCGAGGAAGCAGCCGACGAGCACCCACAGCAGGTTCATCGGCGTCAGAGCGTGTGTGAACCCTTCGAAGAGGGACATGAGAGCGTCCATATCAGAAGCCACCTCCCAGAATTCCCGAAGGAAGGTTGAGTCCCAGCATCACCGAGAAGGCGATGTAGACCAGGGACGAGAACGTCAGTGCCAGAGTGAGATCGAACAGCGGCTTCTTCGACCCCATCGACCGAGCCACGCACCAGAACAGAAGAGCTGCGGCGATGATCCACCCGGCGAATTCGAGGATGAGGGCGAACGCCGCGAAACCGCCTGCACCCCAGGCCAGGGACACGAAGTCGCTGTGGGTGCGGTGCTTCGCATCGGCCTTGCGGGCAGCGGCGAGAGCCTGGCGGTCTTCTTCCGGCTCGTCTTCCTCATGAGGGGAGAGACGAGAGGCCGCGACAGCCGAGGTGACCGGAGTCGAGAACGCCTTGTCCTCCTCGGCCGCGGCCGGCAGCTCGTCCTCGACATCGACGGGTTCCGGATTGCGGATATAGGCGATGACCAGCAGGATCGTCAGCGCGTATCCGACGAGCATGATGATCGTCGGGAAGAACTGCGGACCCGGTTTGTCCGCGTCTGGGGCGACGTCCATGGTGAGGATGCCGACGAGCAGATAGGTCGAGAATGCTCCCATGATGAGGGGGACGATGAGGCCCGACCGTCCCTGCCACCAGGTGCCCGCGCCGAGGTGGCCCGTCCTGTCCGTGCGCGATGTCGTCTGTGCGCTCACAGTCCCAACTCCTTCAGCAGCTTCTCCACTCGGGAGGTGTCTTCTTCGACGAATTCGGCGAACTCCTCGCCGGTCTGCCATACGTCTGTCCACTTGTTCCGATCGAGGGCGTCCTTCCAGGCCGCACTGTCACGAGTCTTCTGCAGGATCTCGAGGAGCTGAGCGGAGTCGTCACCGTTGATGTCCGGTGCTCCGAGCCAGCCGCGCCAGTTCGTCAGCGTCACCTCGTATCCCTGTTCGGACATGGTCGGCACGTCGTCGAAGCCCTCGATGCGTTGGGGCGCGGCCACGCCGATGGCTTTGACACGTCCGGCCTCGATCTGGTCGGAGACCTCGTTGAAGCCGCACGAGGCGAAGTCGGTGGTGCCCGAGAGCAGAGTCTGGATGGCTTCACCGCCGCCGGACTTCGGGATGTAGGTGATGTCAGAGGCGGGGATCTTGCCGAGCAGCGCCAACTGAGCGATGGTCAGATGGTCGACCGAGCCGGCCGAACCGCCCGTCCACACGAACCCTTTCGGGTCCTTCTTCCACGCGCCGATGACGTCGTCGATCGTATTGTGCGGGGAATCCGCGGCGGCGATGAGCACGTCATAGTCCTCGGCCACGCGGGCGAGCAGAGTCGTATTGTCGAATCCGACCGGCGATTTGTTCAGCGCGATACCGCCGACCATGGCGGTGCCGGTGGCCAGGATCGTGTCCGCCTGACCGTGCATGGTCGAGAATTTGCCGAGGCCGATGGTGCCGCCGGCACCCGGAATGTTGACGACCTGGGCATTGTTGGCGAGCCGGTCGACACGCATGGCCTGCTGGGTCTCGCGGGCGAATCCGTCCCAGCCGCCTCCGGCGCCGGCCGGAGCGATGAGGGTGAGATTCGATGACAGGTCGCCCTTCGCCGAGGCGGCCCTGACCGAGTACGTCGTCGCCGTTCCGATCGCCGCCAAGGCGATCGCCCCGTAGGCGATGCGACCGAAGGTTCGTCGCGAGGGATGGGAGGATTCGGGCACGGAATCCTCGGGAGGTGGCGCCTTTGGCACGGACTTCTCCTTTGAAGGCAGGTGTGATGTGAGACTCACCTTAGAGGTTCCTGAGTGTCGACTGCGAGGTTGTGCTCACTCTGCGCGTTCTGCTCATTGAGCGCGTTGATTGCATTCTGCTCAAAGGGTGGTGTCGAAGAGAGCAGTCGCTGGTGAGGGGAGGGGCGGTGATGAGGTGCGGGTGTTCCTGAGTCTGCCACTAGGCTGGCGTCATGAGCGAAACTTCCGGCAGCGACACCGCCTCCTCGACGACCGCGACCCCGACATCTGCGCCGGTGGCGAAGAAAGTCCCCTTCGAGCGCACCCACCACGGCCACACCTTCATCGACGACTACGAGTGGATGCGAGAGAAGGAATCCCCCGAGGTCATCGCCCACCTCGAAGCAGAGAACGAATGGACGACCGCACAGACCGCTCAGCTTGAAGGACTGCGGGACTCGATCTTCACCGAGATCAAGACGCGCATCAAAGAGACCGATATGTCGGTGCCCAACCGGCGCGGGAACTATTGGTACTTCTCCCGCACGAAGGCCGGACTCGACTACGGCATCAGCGTCCGCATCCCCATCTCCGGACCTGATGACTGGACCCCGCCGGAGGTCGGCGAGGAATCTCTGCCCGGCGAAGAGGTCGTCTTCGACTCGAACATCGCCGCCGAAGGTCAGGAGTTCTTCTCCCTCGGCTCCTTCTCACTCTCAGATGACGGCAGCAGTCTCCTCTACGGCGTCGACACCACCGGCGACGAACGCTATACTCTCCGCGTTCGCGACCTCGCCACGGGAGACGACCTCCCCGACACGATCGACGGCACCTTCGCCGGAGCCTCCCTCGACTTGAGCGGACGCTTCGTCTTCTACACCACCGTCGACGACGCCTGGCGACCCGAGAAGGTGTGGCGCCACGTCGTCGGCACCGACAGCAGCGACGACGTGTGCATCTTCCACGAACCCGATGAGCGCTTCTTCGTCGGATCGGGTTTCTCGCGTTCGGGCCGGATGATGTTCGTCGTCACCGGATCGAAGACGACGACCGGATACTGGAGCATCAGCGCCGACGACCTTGAAGCCGAACCGCAGGAGATCTGGCCCCGAACTGACGGCGTCGAATACAACGTCGAGCACGCCGTCATCGGCGGTGAGGACCGGTTCCTCATCACCCACAATCGCGATCGCGCCGACTTCGACCTCGTCGACGTCCCCGCTGCCGATCCAACCTCGCCCGGCCGCGACGTCATCGTCACCGAGTCCGATGCCGACGGCAACGACGAAGTGCGCATCGAGGACCTGCGCATCGAGGACGTCGATGCCTTCGCCGACTTCATCGTGCTCGGATACCGTCGCGGCGGATTCGCGCGTGTCGGCATCATCCTCCTGGGGGATTCCTCCTCTCCGTTCGGTCCGCTGCAGGAGCTCCCCTTCGGCCGAGAGACCGGGGCACTCTACGTAGGCAGCAACCCCGAGTTCGAGCAGACGAGCATCCGACTGCATTTCACCTCCATGTCCACACCCGCCGTGATCTATTCGCACAGCGTCGCAGACGGCACTCACACGGTTCTCAAGCGTCAGCCCGTTCTCGGCTCGGTCGACCTCGACGACTACACCGAAACCCTGCTGTGGGCGAAGGCCGAAGACGGCACCGAAATCCCGATCTCGGTCGTCTTCCGCAAGGACCTTCACCGTTTCGACGATGACGACAGCACCGCCTCGGCGACGAAGGGGGCAGGCGACGGCGCGAGCGCGACGAATGACGGTGCCGCCTCGGCGAAACCGCTCCTCCTCTACGGATACGGCTCCTACGAAGCGAGCATGGACCCGTATTTCTCGGTCTCCCGGCTGTCACTGCTCGACCGCGGAGTCGTCTTCGCCATCGCCCACGTGCGCGGCGGCGGCGAAATGGGCCGACACTGGTACGACCAGGGCAAGACGACGGCGAAGAAGAACACGTTCACTGACTTCATCGACGTCGCCCGCCACCTCATCGACACCGGGTGGACGAGCCCGGACCGGCTCGTGGCCAGCGGCGGATCGGCCGGCGGACTGCTCATGGGCGCGATCGCGAACATGGCGCCCGAGCTCTTCGCCGGCATCAGCGCCGAAGTGCCCTTCGTTGACGCGCTGACCTCGATCCTCATGCCCGAGCTGCCGCTGACCGTCATCGAATGGGAGGAGTGGGGCGACCCGCTGCACGATCCGGAGGTCTACGAATACATGCGCTCGTACTCTCCCTACGAAAACGTCACCGAGGCGGCCTACCCGCAGATCTTGGCCGTGACCTCGCTCAACGACACCCGAGTCCTCTACGTCGAACCCGCGAAATGGGTTGCCCGACTCCGTGAGGTCGGTGCGAACGCCCTGCTCAAGACCGAAATGGTTGCCGGACACGGCGGAGCCTCCGGGCGGTATGACACCTGGAAGGAAACTGCCTTCGAGTACGCATGGATCCTCGATGTGCTGGGACGATCGGATGTCGAAATAGAGGCCTGAGGGGACGTCTGTCGCCGCAGATAACGATACTGGGACGATTGTCTCCAAAACCCGGATTCGGCACCCGGTGTCAGTGCCGGGCCATACAGTGGATATCATCACATTCGACGTGATGCGCGTCATGATCTCAGAACGGTCTGGGTGAAGGCGGCGCATCATTCATCTGCATTGCCGTCATTTCCTTGCGCGCGAGGGAAAACGGTGCCGAATGCAGAATTCGTGACGGATCCGCACCGGCGGACCGAAATTCCGAAAGGGAGAAGAATGCGTCTCAGGAAAGTAGCCACAGCGATGGTGGCAGTCGGTTCGATTCTTGCGGTTTCGGCCTGCGGCGGCGGTGAGAGCGGAGGCGGCGAAGGCGATTCGTTCTCCATCGGCGTCTCGCAGCTCGTGCAGCACCCGGCGCTCGACGCCGCCACCGAAGGCTTCAAGAAGTCCTTCGAGGACGCCGGCGTCGACGTCGAATGGGATGTGCAGAACGCCCAGGGCGAACAGGCCAATGCGACCTCGATCGCCCAGCAGTTCGCCAGCGACGACCTCGACCTGGTTCTGGCTGTCGCTACCCCGGCCGCCCAGGCCGCAGCTCAGGCGATCTCCGACAAGCCCGTGCTCTTCACCGCCGTCACCGACGCCGAAGAAGCCGGACTCGTCGACTCCAACGACAAGCCCGGCGGCAACGTCACCGGCACCTCCGACCTCAACCCGGTCGAAGAGCAGCTGAAGCTGGTCAAGGACGTCAAGCCCGATGCGAAGACCGTCGGCATCGTCTACAGCTCCGGTGAGGTCAACTCGCAGGTGCAGGTCGATCTCGCGAAGAAGGCCGCAAAGGGCCTCGACGTGAAGATCAAGGAAGCGACGATCGCGAACTCGGGCGAACTCGCTCAGGCAGTGGACTCGCTCGGCAAGGTCGACGCCTACTACGTGCCCACCGACAACAACGTGGTCTCGGCAGTGTCGACGATGGTCCAGGCGGCAGAGAAGAACAAGGCTGTGCTCGTCGGGTCGGAAGCCGGCCAAGTCGAATCCGGTGCGGCGATCACCCGCGGCATCGACTACACGAAGCTCGGTGAACAGACCGGTGAAATGGCTCTGAAGATCCTCCAGGGCGGAAAGAAGCCCGCCGAGATGCCCGTCGAGACCAGCTCGAACCTCGAACTCGTCGTCAACCCGAAGGCTGCCAAGGCCCAGGGCGTCGAGATTCCGAAGAAGCTCGTCGACGAAGCCGACAAGGTCATCGAGTAACCGACACCAGTCACACCCTGTGACCCGGTGCGTGGAGTCCTGACTTCTCCGACCGCACCGACGTCACCGGCCCCGAGGCCGCCGGCGCTCCCGCCGACGACCTCGGGGCCACCACGAACCACACACCAGAAATGAACGGAAACCCATGTTCGGAGCATTGGAGCTCGGGCTCATCTACGGCGCGATGGCGCTCGGGGTCTATCTGACCTTCAAGGTCCTCAACTTCCCCGACCTCACCGTCGACGGAAGCTTCACTACGGGCGGCGCCACCGCAGCCTCCCTCATCATCGCCGGGGTCAACCCCTTCCTGGCCACTCTCGCCGCAATCGGCGCGGGACTCATCGCCGGCTACATCACCGGCCTGCTCCATACGAAGGGCGGCATCGACGGACTGCTCGCCGGAATCCTCACGATGATCGGCTTGTGGTCGATCAACCTCCGGATCATGGGGAAGGCGAACCTGCCGCTCCTGCGAGAAGACACAGTGTTCACCCCGCTGCGCGAGAACATGCTCATGGGCGGCTGGGCATCGATTGCGATCCTGCTCGTGTTCGCCCTCATCCTCAAATTCGCCATCGACTGGTTCCTCACCACCGATCTTGGTCTGGCCATCCAAGCCACCGGCAACAACAAAGAGATGATCCGCAGCCTCGGCGTGAACACAGACAACTCGACGATGCTCACCCTGGCGCTGTCGAACGGATTTGTCGCCCTCTGCGGTGCACTCATCGCCCAATACCAGGGATTCTCCGATATCAGCATGGGCATCGGCCTCATCCTCGTCGGACTCGCCTCGGTCATCCTCGGCCAGGCAGTGTTCGGCAGCCGCAACATCTTCATGGCCAGCCTCGGAGCACTCCTCGGGTCGGTCGTCTACCGACTCATCATCTTCCTCGCCCTGCGTGCGGGCCTGGACACGAACGATATGAAGCTGACAACCGCGCTGCTCGTCGTCATCGCACTGCTGCTGCCCAGATGGGGATTCCTCAAGCGGATTCCCTCGCTTCGCGGGCGCGGAAACCGCGCGGCCGCCTCGGTGCCGGCGGGAACGACCGATATGAAGGACCCGGCCGAAGTCGCCGATATCCCCGCCGGGGCCACCGGCGCCCGGGCAGGGAAGGAGATCTGAGACCCATGCTCAAGATCGACAACATCTCGAAGACCTTCTTCCCGGGCACCGTCAACGAACGCAAGGCGCTGCAAGGGCTCTCGCTCGAACTCGACGAATCCGACTTCGTCACCGTCATCGGTTCCAACGGCGCCGGAAAGTCGACGCTGCTCAACACCATCTCCGGCCGTCTGCCCATCGACACGGGTTCGATCACCATCGACGGCGCCGAGGTATCGAAGATGCCCGAGTACAAACGGGCGAAATACCTGGGGCGAGTCTTCCAGGACCCGATGGCCGGCACCGCTCCGGACCTCACGATCGAACAGAACCTCTCGCTTGCGCTCAAGCGCGGAAAGCCGCGTGGGCTGGGGCGGGGGACGACCTCGGAGCGGCGCGAACACTTCAAGGACGAGCTGGCCACTCTCGAACTCGGCCTGGAGAACCGGCTGAAGACGAAGGTCGGGCTGCTCTCCGGTGGTCAGCGGCAGGCGCTGAGCCTGCTCATGGCCGGATTCACCCAGCCGCGGATCCTGCTGCTCGACGAGCACACCGCTGCCCTCGACCCGCAGCGTGCCGCCCTGGTGTCGGCCCTGACGAAGAAGATCGTCGAAGCCGACGGGCTGACCACACTTATGGTCACGCACAATATGGAGCAGGCGATCGCGCTGGGCAACCGGCTGATCATGATGCACGAAGGACGGATCATCTACCAGGCTTCGGCCGAGGAGAAGAAGGACCTGACCGTCGAGACCCTGCTCGGTGAATTCTCGAAACTCAAGGGAGCGACTCTGGGCGACCGGGCGCTGCTGAACTGAGCAGGGCTCCGGCGCGCGGCTGATGCGTGTACGGGAGAGGGCGGCTAGCACCGATTTGGTGCGGGCCGCCCTCTTGTTTCGCTTTGGCTACTTTACCAACCGGTTGGTAAAGTAGCGGTATGGCAAGTGATGGACGGATGCGGATTCTCGAAGCGGCGAAGGCTCTGGCTGAGTCGCATGATTCGGTGCAGGGTGTGACCATCTCACTCGAGTCGGTCGCGCAGAAGGCTGGGCTGACGAAGCCGGGTCTGATGTATCACTTCCCGTCGAAGGAAGCGCTCATGCTCGGGCTCGTCGACCACGCCGCCGAAGAATGGGCGCAGCGACTGTGCAAGCACACCGGGCAATCGAGTCAGGACCTGACGAGCTTCGACCGGCACCGTGCCTACGTCACCGTGGCCACCAGCGCTGAGGTCTCCCGCGCCGACTACTGGATCTTCTCCGATGCGCTCTATCACCCGAAGCTGTCGCGGGCCTGGAGTGAACACCTCGGCCCGTGGTTCGACACCACCGGACTCGACGATCGGGCGGTGTCTCTGCTGACCGCGGCCCGGTTCTGTGCCGACGGTGCGTGGATGTCCGAAGCCACCGGAGTGTTTCCCTCCGATGACCTCACGGCCGTGTGCCGACACGCCCTCGCCCTCATCGACGCCGCTGAGCAGATGTCCGACGGTGCTGCTGAAGAAACGTCTACCGATACTGAGACGGAGGTGACCGAATGAACTCGAAACGTCTGCTGCTCCTCGTCGCGGCCATCCTCGCCGAGGTGGCCGCCACCCTGATGCTGCGCGCATCGGTGTCCGATCCCGTGTGGATTCCCGGTGTCGTCGTCCTCTACGCCACAGCCTTCTTCATCCTCGGCCTCACCCAGCGTCTGGGCATGCCGCTCGGTGCCGTCTACGCCACCTGGTCTGCCAGCGGGGTCGCGCTCGTCGCCGTGCTCGGCGTCGTGTTCTTCGGTGAGCTCCTGAGCATCGGCGCCATCATCGGGATCGCCCTCATCATCATCGGCGTCATCCTCGTCGAGTCCGGCACTCCCGAAGAGTCCGAGACCGTCGGTGCGGAGGTGACCGAATGAGCTGGCTGTGGTTGGCCCTGTCGATCCTCAGCGAAGTCGCCGGCACCCTGTGCCTGCGTGCAAGCGCCGGACTGCAGCGCAAGATCTGGTTCATCCCTGTGGCGATCAGCTACACCGCGGCCTTCTTCTTCCTCGGCCGCACCCTGGCGGAGGGGATGCCGCTCGGCGTCGCCTATGGTCTGTGGGCGGCCTGCGGAGTGGCATTGGTCTGCCTGCTCTCGCGAGTGATCTGGAAGGACCCGCTGACGCGGAAGGCACTCCTCGGGATCGGCTTCATCACCGTCGGCGTCATGCTCGTCGAGATCGGCTGACGCGGCCGTACCGGGTTGCACATGCCATACCCGGTTGCCCCGACCACGTCTGGCTGACTCGGCCATAAGCGGCCGACCAGGCCAGCGGTTCGCCTGCTCGTTGCTGAGAATTTATTGTGAAGCGTCAAGGAAGCTGTTATCGTCCGAAGACATGACCCCTCTCGAATTCGACGACCACCAACGCTGTGGATGGTCGACCCCGAATCGAGAGCGCCCGAGCTGCGGCTTCGCCAATGATTCCTGGGAACCCATGGCCATCGGCTGGTGGGGCGGCGAGCCCTAGTCACTGATCGCCGATCCGCAGACCTCCTGCCTGATCGACGACCTCCGGCCGGTCGCATCACCTGATTTCCGACGAGTACCCGATGTGCGTTCACGCCATCGGGCCATGATGCGTTTGCCTCCGTGCACGGCACCGATCGATTTCGGCAGTTTCCGCAACAATCGAAAGAGTGTGAACCGACACATGACAGATGACCCCACCCGAACCGACGAACAGGATCCGGGGCCGGATCAGCAGTCCGATTCCACCACCGAGGCGGCTCGCCGTGCACCACGCGAACGGATCATGGCCGATGCCCGCCGGGTGAGGGACGACGCCAAACGCGTCGGCCGTGAGACCGGGCGCAACCTCGGCCAGTTCGACTACCGCCGCCCTCGCGGTCCCGTGAAGGCCGATCTCGAAGATACGCACGGCCACTACCCGCACGACACCCACCCGATCCTCGTGCCCGGAATCGCCATCGACGAACAGCGGCGCAAGTACTCGCTGGACACGATCATCTTCGCGATCGCCGGCGGCCTCACCGTCGCCTTCGTCATCTGGGGCATCACCAGCCCCTCCAGCGTCGCTACGGTCGCTCAGACTGCCTACGATTGGGCCACGCTCAACGTCGGATGGCTGTTCAACCTCGTCGCGATCATCATTCTCGTCTCCCTGCTCATCCTCGCGTTCTCTCCCTACGGCAAGATTCCCTTGGGCAAGGATGGGGAGACCTCAGAATTCTCCACCTTCTCCTGGGTCGCCATGCTCTTTGCCGCGGGCATCGGCATCGGCGTCCTCTTCTTCGGACCCTCTGAGCCCCTGACCTACTTCATCTCACCGCCGCCGCTGACGAATGATCCGGAGTCCACCGAGGCGCTCCACGGTGCGATGGCCCAGACCTACTTCCACTGGGGCTTCCACGCCTGGGCGATGTACGCCCTCGTCGGCGGTGCCATCGCCTACGCCGCCTACCGTCGCGGCCGTTCGCTGCTGCTGTCCTCGATCTTCCAGTCGCTGTTCGGCAAACGCCAGACCGAGGGCTTCGCCGGCAAACTCGTCGACATCTTCGCGATCGTCGCCACTCTTTTCGGCACGGCCGCAGCCCTGGGCATCGCGGCCATGCAGATCGGCACCGGAGTCAGCATCGTCGCCGATGCGGGACCGATGACGAACAACGCGCTCGTCATCATCATCCTCGTCCTCACCCTCGGCTTCATCATCTCCGCGGTCTCCGGCGTCTCGCGCGGAATCCGCTACCTGTCCTCGATCAACATCGTGCTGACCGTCGGCATCGTTGCACTCGTGCTGTTCCTTGGACCCACGCTCTACCTGCTCAACCTGCTGCCGTCAGCGTTCATGGAATACCTCGGGTCGATGTTCGATATGATGGGCCGGTCCCTGTCCTGGGGCGCTGAGACCCAGGAATTCCAGTCCCTGTGGACCGTCTACTACTGGGCCTGGTGGATCTCCTGGTCACCGTTCGTCGGCACCTTCATCGCCCGCATCTCCCGCGGCCGTTCGATCCGCCAGTTCATCCTCGGCACGATCTTCATCCCCTCGACGCTGCTCTTCGTCGCCTACGGCATCATGGGCGGAACCTCGATCTGGATGTACCGGTCCGGAGCGTCGGGCTTCACCGACAGCATGGAAGCCCCCGAGGTGTTCTTCACCCTCATCGACAACCTGCCCTATGTCGAATGGCTGCCGTTCGTCGTCATCATCGTCCTCGCGATCTTCTTCATCACCTCCGCGGATTCCGCCTCGGTGGTCATGGGCATGCTCACCAGCCGCGGTGATCAGGAGCCGAAGAAGTGGGTCGTCGTGTTCTGGGGTCTGGTGATGTCCGGCATCGCCGTGGTCATGCTCCTCCTCGGCGACGCCAGCGCCCTCGAGGGACTCCAACAGCTCGTCATCGTCACCGCAGTGCCGTTCGCGCTCGTCATGCTCTTCATCATCGTCGCCTGGTTCAAGGAGCTGCGGACGGACCCGCTGGCGCTGCGTCGTCAGTACGCGCTCAACGCGGTCGACAACGCCGTGGTCGCCGGTGCCGATGCCTACGGTGACGACTTCGCCCTCCAGGTCGTGCCCACTGACCCCGGTGACGGTGCGAACGGCGGAATCGACTCCGAGCACGGGGACTACACCGACTGGTACCAGCGCACGGACGAGAACGGCGAACCCGTCGGGTTCGACTACGAAACCGGCGAATGGGCCGACGGCTGGACCCCGGACGACGATTCCACGAACACCGCGGACTCCGCAGAGACTGAGGAATCCACCGTCGCCGAGGCGGACGCCGCCTCCACGACCGATGCGGACTCCGGGACCGCCTCGGCGAGCGAATCCGACCCGGATTCAGCGACCGATTCCGAAGCCGACTCCGGCCCCGACCGCAGAGAGGACCACCCATGACCACCCCGAACATCGTCGTCATCCAAGCCGACCAGATGGCCGCCCAGGCTCTGGGAGCCTATGGTGATGCGGCCGCGCTGACGCCGAACATGGATGCCCTCGCCGCCGACGGAGCCGTCTTCGACCGTGCGTACTGCAATACTCCGCTGTGCTCGCCGTCGCGGGCATCGATGATGACCGGGCGGATGCCCTCGGAGATCGACTGCCTGGACAACGGCGACGACTTCGCTGCGTCCGTGCCGACGTTCGCCCACCGTCTGCGCAAGCTCGGCTACCACACGGCGCTGATCGGGCGGATGCACTTCATCGGGCCTGATCAGCACCACGGTTTCGAAGAGCGCCTGACAACGGACGTGTACCCGGCCGATCTCGATATGGTGCCCGACTGGAACCGTCCGCTGGAGCAGAAGCTTCAGTGGTACCACGAGGCGGACCCCGTGTTCACCGCCGGTGCGGCGACCGCGAACGTCCAGCAGGACTTCGACGACGAGGTGATCTTCAGAACCCTGCGCCACCTCAACGACCGCAAGCGCGCGAACCAGGCTGCCGGGTGCGATCAGCCGTTCCTCATGGTCACCTCGTTCATCCACCCTCACGACCCGTATGAACCGCCGAAGGCCAACTGGGACCGATTCGCCGAGGTGGCCATCCCGGACTCAGCCCACCCCGAGGTTCCCGACCCGGCCATCGACCCGCACAGCCACCGTCTGCGCACGATGTGCGGTTTCGACGAACGCGAACCGGGAATCGAGGACGTGCGGCGGGCCCGCCGTGCCTACTATGCGGCGGTGAACTACATCGACGACCATGTCGGGGCGATCCGGCGCAAGCTCGAAGAGCTCGACCTGGCGGACAACACCGTCATCGTCGTCACCAGCGACCACGGGGACATGCTGGGGGAGAAGGGGCTGTGGTTCAAGATGTCGCCCTACGAGCAGTCCTCCCGAGTTCCGCTCATCATCAACGGACCCGCCGAGGTGATCGACCCGGGCCGGTATGCGGCCCCGGTCAGCCTCGTCGACCTCGCGCCGACCCTGGTGGAGATCGCCCAAGGCCCGAGGCCGGAGGACACGAAATCCGGCTTGGCGAGGTTTCTGCCTATACGCCGTGCGGATCCTGAGCCCGCCTCGGCGATCGAGGAAGGTCTGGTCGGGACGTCCCTGCTGGAGACGGCTCGGCGAGAAGCCGCCGGCGAACTCGGGACGGAGAACCGCGATGTCGTCATCGAATACTTCGCAGAAGGCACGTACAAGCCGCAGGTCACTTTGGTCCGTGGGGATCTCAAGCTCACGCTGTGCCCGGGGGATCCGGAGCTCCTGTTCGACCTCGCCAACGACCCGGATGAGCTGAACAACCGGGCCGAGGACCCGGCCTTCTCCAGGAGGCTGGAGAAGATGCGTGCCGAGCTCGAGTCCCGTTACGACCTCGAGCACCTCGAGGACCATGTGCTCGCTTCGCAGCGCAGCCGCCAGCTCGTCGCCGATGCGCTCAAGATCGGTCGAGTCCGCCACTGGGACTTCGACCCGGAGCCGGAGCACGGCTACGTGCGCGGAGACTTCTGGTCGGCGTTCCGCTTCGGCAAGATCCCGGCCGCCGACTGACTCGTCGGCTTCTGCAGCGGCTCGCGCTGCACTCGCTGGTTCAAAGTGTGGGCGTCCTGATTTCGATCAGGGCGCCCGCACTTCTAACCCGCGGAAGCGGAATGCGGACCCCGCCGGACGGCTTCGGCGGGTCGGCTGAGAGGGTGAGTCGCCTCGGCGACAACAATTCACTTGGACTTAGGTGAGTTGCGAGTCACATTCTCAGAATCCGGTGGCATCATTCGAGGTAGGAGGGATTCCATGACCATCTTTGAGTCGACATCTGAAGTTCCGCTCGGTGCGGAGACCACATTCGACTGGCATGCTCGGCCAGGAGCGCTGACCCGCCTCTCGCCTCACTGGGCGCAGGAGATCGTCGAAGAGAGCTATCCTCCGATCGCGCCGGGCTCGGTGGCGCAGGTGAAGACGAGCGTTCCCGGTACCTACGGACTTGTGCGGCGGCCGTTCAGCTCGGTGCATTCGGAGGGGCCGTCGCGGTTCTCCTTCGTCGATGAGCTGAAGAAGGGACCGCTGAGCCAGTGGAAGCACACGCACGAGTTCACCTCGGTCGCCGGCGGGACGAAGATCGACGACCACATCGAATTCTCCATGGCTCCGCAGGGCTTCGACGTCATCGACCGGGGCCTCACCCACTACCTTGAAGCCACTTTCGACGCCCGCCGCAAGCGGATGCTCATGGACATCGATTTCCTCGAATCCACGAACGCGCCGCTGCTGGCGCGGAAGAAGGGCAAACACATCCTCATCGCCGGCGGCAGCGGAATGATCGGACGCCAGGTCGCCGCCCTGTTCTCCACTGCGGGTCATTTCGTCCGACTGCTGGTGCGCGAAACCCCGAAATTCCCGTACGAGGTGCACTGGAACCCGGACCTGGGAATCCTCAATCCACGGGACCTCGCGTGGGCGGATGCGGTGGTCCACCTCGGTGGGCGGTCCATCGCCACTCGGTTCACCAAGCACGCGAAGGATGAGATCTGGTCGTCTCGAATCGACTCTACGAGGCTGCTCGTCGAAACGATGCGTGGTCTGCCCGAGGCGAAGCGTCCGTCGGTCTTCGTCTGTGCCTCTGCGGTCGGCTACTACGGGTCGAAAGCTGACGAACCGGTCGACGAAACCGGACCGGCCGGCGACGGATTCCTCGCCGAGGTATGCCAGAAGTGGGAAGAGACGGCGGCCGGTGTCGAGGAAGTCGGGATCAGACGTGTGTCGATCCGAACCGGAGTCGTGCTCAGCTCCTTGGGCGGTCTGCTCAAACTGCAGGCGCCGCTGTTCCTTGCGGGTGCCGGCGGTCGATTGGGCAGCGGGGAGCAGGCTCTGGCGTGGATCTCTCTTGACGATGTTGCGCGGTCATATGTGCATGCGGTCCTCTATGACTATGTGCGCGGGCCGGTCAACGCTGTTGCGCCGGAGCTTGTCACGCAGGCGGAATTCGCCGAGGCGCTCGCCGCTCACCTTCGCAGACCCGCGTGGATCCCGACGCCCGGGTTCATCACGGAGATCATGCTCGGCCGTGACGGTGCGAAGGAGCTCGCTCTGGCCGACCAGCGGGTGGTGCCGGAGAAGCTGCAGGAAACCGGATACCAGTTCGCCCACCCGACATTGAGCGACTGCTTCGAGGAGGAGCTCGGCGGCGGGGCGTAATACAGAGGTCCCCGCCGTTCGGCATGTGAGCCTAACGGAGGGGACCGGTGTTTCTGCTGTTACTGCTGTTTTCGCGGTACTGGGTCAGAAGCGCTTCGAGGCGATCTCCGCACCTTCGGTCAGAGACTGCAGCTTCGCGACGGCGATGTCCGGGTGGACTCGGCCGCCCAGCCCGCAGTCGGTGGAGGCGACGACGTTCTCGGGTCCGACGAGCTTGGCGAACCGGCCGATGCGTTCGGCGACGAGCTCGGGATGCTCGACGACGTTGGTCGAGTGGGAGACGATTCCCGGGATGATGTACTTGCCCTCGGGCAGCTTCTTCTCTTCCCAGATCCGCCACTCGTGTTCGTGGCGGACGTTCGCGGCTTCGAACGTGATGCCGGCGGCATTGATCGAGAGCACCTGGTCGACGATCTCGATGAACGGCAGGTCGGTGACGTGCGGTCCGTGCCAGGAACCCCAGCAGGTGTGCACGCGCACCTGCGCCGGGTCGATTCCGCGCAGCGCATGGTTGAGCGCGTCGATGCGGACCTGGATGAACGTGCGGTAGTCATCGAACGACGGTTCAGGGTTGATCTGGTCGAAGTTCTCCGCCAGGGACGGATCGTCGATCTGGACGGTCAGCCCCGCCTCGGTGATGGCGAGGTATTCCTCCCGGAGCACATCGGCCCATGCCCAGATGAACTCCTCATCGCTTGAGTAGTACTCATTGGCGATGCGGGAGGCCGAGCCGGGGGAGAGGGCGTTGATGTAACCGGCGCGCTCGTCGTAGCCGGCGGCGGCCAGACCTGTTTTGAGGTTCGCGATGTCACGGTTGACCTGGTCCTGACCGATGTAGCTGATCGGGCCGGTGGCCTTCGGGAACTGCGGCTGCTGGCCGGTGTCGGTGCCGGCCTTCGGATCCGTGTAGACGTTCGGGAAGAGGTTGCGATCGCGGCGGTCGGGCATGCTCGTGAGCACGATATTGCCCGGGGTCGAACGGTTCGCCGGGATCTCCCAGAGGTCGATATCGTGGAGCTCGAGCCCACCGGTGCGGGCGAACGAGTAGTGCCACCAGGCGCCGTAGTCGAAGTCGGCGGCCATGGCGTGACCGTACTCGCCGTCGTTGGGCAGTGAGATGCCCAGGTTCTTCTGGCGTTTGACGAGGTCGGTGACACTGGCGGCGAGGAGCTCGTCGAACTCCTGCTCCTGTTCCTGCGAAACGAATTCGCCGGCGAGACGGGCGGTGTTCTGCGCCTGCTTGACCTTGTTGGCCTCGATGAGCTCGGGAGTGCGGGGTAAGGATCCTGCGTGGGATGTGCGAATCGTTGCCATGATTGGCTCCTCTTCCTTGAATGTGGTGTCGTTCGTCTGCGCTTCTGAGTCGGCGGCCGCGGAAAGGCTGAAGCCGCATCGTTCTTCTTCAGGCAATCACATTCGCAGTCGTGCATGAGTGGAGACTGTCATCTTCGGTCACGTCGCGGATGGGCCGCGCTGCTATGTCAGGCGTCGCCATACACATGTCAGCATTGCCACTTCAGAGGACACTGTCGTCCGCCGCCTAGTCCTAGAGTGAAAACATGAGTTCGATACAGCCGCAGACACCCGGTGTGAGTCGGGCGCTGCCGCCCCAGCAGAAGGCCGGTCAAACGGGCATCCCCGGCACTTCCGTTGCGGCGGCTGCCCAGACCGAACAGTTCGCTCGGGTCATGCTCTGGTGCTCCCGGTGCCCCTCGGCGATCACCATCGCGTTACTGGTCATCGGAATCGCGATCGCGGGCTGGGCTGATTCCTTCTGGCTGATCTATTGGACGATTGTCGCCGTCTTCACCGCTCTCGCCTGGGGCGTAGTCGGACCGCTGCGTGACCGGTTGCGCCGCAGCAAGCGCGAATGTGAGAAGTCTGCCGACCCGCCTTCGTGACCGTCACGCCCAGCAGGGCGATCGGACTCAGCGCGACAGCGAGACGGCCCCTCAGCCTCGACAAGACCAACCGCAGCTGGTCGTATCGAGGCCGAGAGGCCGTCTCGTGACAGTCTTCGCCGGTCGTGGCTCAGACCGCGGTTTCGGTCACCGCCGCGACGCTGCCGCCGAAGCGATCAGCCAGCGTACCCTCGTGGGCCTGGCCGAGTTCGTCGAGTCCGATCGAGAAGTGGTCGACGACCTCGAGCTCGGGAGCTCCGTCGCCGGCATCGGTCATGCCGATGCGCACGAACGGGAACCGCCGGGCTGTGCACATGTCCTTGAAACGGACCTCTTCCGACCGCGGCACGGCGACGATCGCACGCGCCGTCGATTCGGAGAACAGCGCGGTGAACACGTCGATGCCGTCACGCTCGCAGACCTCGTCGAGCCAGATCCGGGCACCCGTGCCATAGCGCAGCGACGATTCGACGAGGGCCTGCGACAGCCCGCCCTCGGACAGATCGTGCGCGGCATCGATCATGCCGTCGCGCGAGCAGTTGATGAGGATCTCGCCGAGTTCTTTCTCCGCCGCCGGCTTGTACTGCGGAGGAACCCCGCCGAGGTGGTCGGCCGTGACGTCGGCCCACGCCGATCCGTCGAGCTCCGCCTCGGTGGTGCCGAGCAGATAGATGGTCTGGCCCGGTTCCTGCCACCCACTCGGGGTGGCGCGGGTGACGTCATCGAAGACACCGAGCACACCGACGACCGGAGTCGGGTGGATGGCCACTCCGCCGGTCTGGTTGTACAGGGACACATTGCCGCCGGTGACCGGGATTCCCATGTCCTGGCAAGCGTCGGCGAGGCCTTCGACGGCCTGCGCGAACTGCCACATGATCTCCGGATCCTCGGGCGATCCGAAGTTCAGGCAGTCGGTGACCGCACGCGGAATGGCACCTGAGGTCGAGACATTGCGGTAGGCCTCGGCCAGAGCCAACTGGGCACCGCGCGCCGGGTCGAGGAAGCTGTAGCGGCCGTTGGCGTCGGTGGCGATGGCCACGCCGAGACCGGACTCCTCGTCGACGCGGACGACACCGGCATCATCCGGGTGGGCCAGTGCGGTATTGCCCTGGACGTACTTGTCGTACTGCGAGGTGATCCACGACTTCGAGGCGAGGTTCGGCGACCCCGCGAGCTGCAGCATCGTCGACCGCAGCTCATCGTCGGACTCGGGCTTAGCCAAGCCGGCGGCCTCAACGGTGTTCGCAGCCACCTCGGCGGTCCATGACGGTGCGGTGAACGGACGGTTGTACACGGGTCCGTCGTGGGCGACCGAGCGCGGAGGCACATCGACGATGACGTCGCCATGCCATTCGATGACGAGACGATCGGAATCAGTGACCTCGCCGAGCACGGAGGTCTCGACCTCCCACTTGCCGACGATTTCGAGGAACTCCTCGAGGCGGTCGGGACGGACGACGGCCATCATCCGCTCCTGCGACTCCGACATGAGGATCTCCTCAGGGGTGAGGGTCTCATCGCGCAGCAGTACGTCGTCGAGCGCGATGTGCATTCCGCCGTCGCCGTTGGACGCCAGTTCCGAGGTCGCACAGGAGATGCCCGCAGCGCCGAGGTCCTGAATGCCTTCGACGACACCGGCGTGGAAGAGCTCGAGGCAGCATTCGATGAGCACCTTCTCAGCGAAGGGATCGCCGACCTGGACGGCGGGGCGCTTCGAGGGCTTCGAATCGTCGAAGGACTCGGAGGCGAGGATCGAGGCACCGCCGATGCCGTCGCCGCCGGTGCGTGCACCGAAGAGCACGACCTTGTTGCCCAGCCCCGACGCATTGGCCAAACGGATGTCCTCATGGCGCATGACACCCACAGCCAGGGCGTTGACCAGCGGATTTCCCTGATAGACGGAATCGAAGACGGTTTCGCCGCCGATGTTCGGCAGGCCCAGGGAATTGCCGTAGTTGCTGATGCCGGCGACCACGCCGTGGACGACACGGGCGGTGTCCGGATGGTCGATGGCTCCGAACCGCAGCTGATCCATCACAGCGACCGGGCGCGCACCCATGGAGATGATGTCGCGGACGATGCCGCCGACTCCGGTGGCCGCACCCTGATGGGGTTCGACGTAGCTGGGGTGGTTGTGGGATTCGACCTTGAAGGTCACGGCCCAGCCGTTCCCGATGTCGACCACGCCGGCGTTCTCGCCGATGCCCACAAGCAGGTGCTTCTTCATGTCCTCGGTGACTTTGTCACCGAACTTGGACAGGTGGACCTTCGAAGACTTGTACGAGCAGTGCTCGGACCACATCACCGAATACATGGCCAATTCCGCCGAGGTGGGGCGACGTCCGAGGATCGCCTTGATCTTCTCGTATTCGTCGGCCGTGAGACCGAGATCGGCGAAAGGCTGCTCGACGTCGGGGTTCGCCGCTGCGAACTCGACCGTCTCCTTGACCTTCTTCGATGCATTCTGCGGGGAATCGACCTGCGTGGAATCCGCAGAGCTGAGGTTAGACGTCATGTCCTCTTCGGGGCCCTTTCATACGACACGGCACTCACGGCCAATCTTAGCCGTGTCCTCACCGCGGGGGCGAAGCGCGTCCACGGATGGGCCGCCTCGGCGAGCTCGGCACGCTGCGCCGTCTTAGAATAGGGGCCATGGCAACTCCCAAGATCGTCCTGTTCTACGTCTTCACTCCGCTGCCCGACCCCGAAGCGGTCAAACTGTGGCAGCACACCCTGGCCGAGAGCCTCGGGCTCAAGGGGCGGATCATTGTGTCGAAGGACGGGATCAACGCCACGGTCGGCGGGGACATCTTCGAGGTGAAGCAGTACGTGCGGGCAACGAAGTCGTATGCGCCTTTCAAAGGTGCGGACATCAAATGGTCGAACGGCCAGGGCGATGACTTCCCGCGGCTGAGCGTGAAGGTCCGCGACGAACTCGTCACCTTCGGCACTCCTGATGAGATCACCGTGACCGAAGACGGAGTCCAAGGCGGAGGTCAGCACCTCAAACCGGGAGCCCTGCACAAACTCCTCGACGAACGCGGCGAAGAGGTCGTCTTCTTCGACGGCCGCAATGCGATGGAAGCACAGATCGGGAAGTTCCGGGACGCGATCGTTCCCGACACCGACACCACGCGCGACTTCATCGCCGAAATCGAATCCGGCAAATACGACGACCTCAAAGACAAACCCGTCGTCACCTACTGCACCGGCGGAATCCGCTGCGAGGTCCTGTCCGTGCTCATGAAGAACCGCGGGTTCGAAGAGGTCTATCAGCTCGATGGCGGCATCGTCCGTTACGGCGAGACCTTCGGCAGCTCCGGCTACTGGGACGGTTCGCTCTACGTCTTCGACAAGCGCATGCACGTCGAGTTCGGTGACAATGTCGAATCCATCGGGCATTGCGTGTCCTGCGACAGGAAGACGCCGGAGTTCGTCAACTGTGCGAACCTCGAGTGCCGCAGACAGTACCTACGGTGCGCCGATTGCACGGACAAGGGTCTGCAGCCCTATTGCGCCGACTGCGTCGAGCAGGGAATCCCCGCCGAGGCGGCCGTCGGCTGAGCGCGTAATCTTGCCCTTCCTCGGAGACGGGAGAGTCCCGCGCCCGACACTTCAGCGGAGCAGGTGTTTCGTCGCCGCCTCGACGTCGGTCCACCTGAAGTCGAACCCGGCTGCTTCGAGTCGTGCCGGCAGCACCCACCGACTCTTGAGCACGAGTTCCGACTCCTGACGCAGGACGGTCATCCCGATCTCGAGCAGCCATCTGGGTGCAGGAATTCCCACGGGCATGCGCACTGCCTTGCGCAGCGCTTTCATCAGTGAGCGATTGTCCGAGACCTGTGGGTTCGAGACGTTGATCGGGCCACTGAGCTCCTCATGGTCGTCGATGAACCAGATTGCCCGGAGCACGTCGTCGATATGGACCCAGCTGAACCGCTGTCGTCCGTGAGTCGGCGGGTGTCCTCGCCAGACCGTCGGCCCGGAAGCCGCCGGTCCGATCCCGCGATAGCGCCGGTGCGGGAACCAGCGCCCTTCATGCTGGGCTCCTCCCGCGCCGAATCTGGCCGCGATGGCCAACATGTTCAACGCCGCTCCGTCACCGAGCACGATCGCCATCCGCAGCGCGACTCGTCTGGTCGCGGGCAGATCTTCGGCGAAGAATTCCTTCTCCCAGGCCTTGGCGATGTCGACCGAGAACCCTTCGCCGATGTCGCCGTCGTCCTCGGTCTGCGGTCGATCCATTGCGTGACGGTAGATGGTGGCCGTGCTCGAGTTGATCCACAGACGCGGCGGCGCCGAGGCGGCTGCCACGGCCGTATTGAGAGCGCGGGTCGTATCGACTCGGGAGTCCCAGATGACCTGCCGGTTGGCGTCCGTGTACCGACATCCGACGCTGCGACCGGCGAGGTTGATGAGCAGGTCTGCACCGTCGATGAGTTCGGCGATTCGGTCGGGACGGTCCCAGATGGCGTCGGCGGAGGCAGGGGAGCGGCCGATCGTTCGCGTCGCGTACCCCCAGGAGTTGAGCGCATCGAGCAGCTCGCCGCCGATGAACCCCGACGCCCCGGCGACGACGGCGATCGGAGCATGAGTGCTTGTCAGCGATGTGTCTGTGGGTTCCGTGCTCATACTCAGGACGCTAACACCCCTCGTTCGTGGAGCGATCGGTGCGGCACAGAACCTGTGTGGTGGGTGTCACGTGGAGAAAGTCGGTTTTGGATTTGCGCGGTGGCTCTGGGGTGGTCTAGAGTTATATCTCGTTGCCCCGCCGGAAACACGGTCTTCGAGACACTGTTTCTACTGGGTCTGACCAGGACAAACACGGTTTGTTCCACGGGTTCAGGCGATCGGGTGGGTAACCGAAAAATGAAACTGATACCTCCAGTGAACATGCTGCATTTTTGTGTGGTGTGGTGATGGGTGTGTGTTTGTGGTTTGAGAATCCAATAGCGTGTTTGTTTGAACAAGTTGTGATGCCAGAACATTTATTATTTTCTGGTGAGACAATCATCTGGCCAAACAGTGGT